>JADGPM010000111.1 GCA_017882425.1 Solirubrobacteraceae bacterium | reverse complement strand
CACCTGGCGATGATGCCGGGGCTCAAGCGCAAGCTGCGCCTGCTCGTCGACTGGAACATCCAGCTGCTGTTCGGGCGCGACGGCTCGGAGCTCGGCAAGCTCGGGCATCCGCCGTCGCTCGCCGAGGTGCAGCGCCGCCGCGTCGACGACGGCGGCGGCCAGGGGAACGGCTCCGGACGGCCTGCCGACGTGGCGCCGCCGCCACAGGCCTGAGCGTCCGTCAGGGAGCCGTCGGCCGCCCGCCTATGATGGAGGGCAGATGCCGGTGACCGACACCGTGAAGCAGGACCTCGTCACAGCCATGAAGGCCGGCGAGAAGGAGCGCGTCGGCACGCTGCGCCTGCTGCTCTCCGAGCTGCAGAAGGACGCCAAGGAGGGCACCGGCGACGAGACGGCGGTGCTGCGCCGCGAGCGCAAGCGCCGCGTCGAAGCGGCGACGGCGTTCCGCGACGGAGGCCGGCCGGAGCTCGCCGACGCCGAGGACGCCGAGGCGCTGATCATCGAGGAGTACCTACCGGCAGAGCTCTCCGACGAGGAGCTGCGCGTGCTGGTGGGCGAGGCCGTCGGCGAGACCGGGGCGACCTCGCCGAAGGACATGGGCCAGGTCATGAAGACGACGATGGCGAAGGTCGCGGGGCGCGCCGACGGAAAGCGCGTGTCGGGCCTCGTCCAGGAGGCACTGCGAGGCTGATGCGCCGCACCATCGAGCTGTCCAACGAGGCTGCCGCCGCCCTTGCGGGCGAGGGCGACGACGTGCTGCGCCAGCTCGAGGAGCACGTCGAGTGCGAGCTCTTCCTGCGCGGCAACGTCGTGACGCTCGACGGCGAGGCCGAGGCGGTCGCGGCGGCGGCGCTCGTCGTGCGCGAGCTCGCCGACCTCGCCGACCAGGGGCACGAGATCGGCGGCGGGACGATCCACGCGGTCACGGGCGCGCTCGACCGGCACGTCTCGCCGGCGTCGATCCTCGAGGACACCGTCTGGCGCCACCGCTCGCGCAAGATCGCGCCGAAGACCGCCAACCAGAAGCACTACGTGGACTCGATCCGGCGCAACACGGTGACGTTCGGCATCGGGCCCGCCGGCACCGGAAAGACGTTCCTCGCGGTCGCGATGGCCGCGGCGGCGCTCTCGCGCCGTGAGGTCAACCGCATCATCCTCACGCGCCCGGCGGTCGAGGCCGGCGAGCGGCTGGGCTTCCTGCCGGGTGACCTGATGGCCAAGATCGACCCCTACCTGCGCCCGCTGTTCGACGCGCTGAACGACATGATGGACCCGGAGAAGGTCGCCGGGCACCTGGAGCGAGGCGTCATCGAGGTCGCGCCGCTCGCATTCATGCGCGGCCGCACGCTGAACGACTCGTTCGTGATCCTCGACGAGGCACAGAACACGAGCCCCGAGCAGATGAAGATGTTCCTCACGCGCCTGGGCTTCGGGTCGCGGATGGTCATCACGGGCGACGTCACGCAGATCGACCTCCCGCGCGAGCAGACCTCGGGCCTCGTGATCGTCAGCGAGATCCTGCGCGACGTCGAGGGCGTGGACTTCGTGCGCTTCGCGGGCGAGGACGTCGTGCGCCACCGGCTCGTGCAGCGCATCGTCGAGGCCTACGGCGACTTCGCCGAGCGCTCCGCCCCGGAGCTGCGGGCCGCCGACCGCGATCGCCGCCGGGCGTAACCGCGCTTGCTCGAGATCGACATCATCGGGGAGGACCTCGCGCCCGGCGCGCCGCCCGAGGCCGAGGTCGAGCGGCTGCTCGCGCTGGCGCTCGCCTCGGCGGGCGTCGAGGACGGCCACGTCGCCGTCGAGTACGTCGACAGCGAGCGCATCGCCGAGCTGAACGCGGCGCATCGCGCCAAGGAGGGGCCGACCGACGTGCTCTCCTTCCCGGTCGACGAGGACGCCGACATCGACGGTCCGCGCGAGCTGGGCGACATCGTCATCTGCCCCGAGCACACCGTGGACCTGCGCGAGGCGATCGTCCACGGCGCGCTGCACCTCGTCGGCATGGACCACGAGACGGACGCCGGCGAGATGCTCGCCGTGCAGGCAGAGATCCTCTCGTGGTAGGCACGCGCAGCGGGTTCGTGGCGCTCGCCGGGCGCCCGAACGTCGGCAAGTCGACGCTCGTCAACGCGATCGTCGGGCACAAGATCGCGATCGTCTCCGACAAGCCGCAGACGACGCGCCGCGCGATCCGCGGCGTCTCGACGGTCGACGCCACGCAGCTCGTGCTCGTGGACCTGCCGGGTGTCCAGCGCCCGCGCGACCTGCTCACCGGCCGCATGCAGCGCCGTGTCGAGCTCGAGCTCGCCGAGAGCGATGCCGCGCTGTTCGTGCTCAACGGGGAGGAGGGCGTGGGCCCCGGCGACCGTTTCATCGCCCAGCTGCTGGCGAAGAGCCCGGTCCCGGTGATCATCGCCGTCAACAAGTGCGACCGCCTCGACCACACGCGCACCGCGCAGGCGCTGATGGACGCTGACGCGCTCGGCGTCGGCGCCGAGATCTTCCCGATCTCCGCGCGTCGCGGAAAGGGCGTGGGGCCACTCACCGAGCGACTCGGCGAGCTGATGCCCGAGGGGCCGTTCCTGTTCCCTCCCGAGGACACCTCCGACCAGTCGGTGTCGGTGATGCTCGCCGAGCTGGTGCGCGAGCAGGTCCTGCGGCGGACCTTCCAGGAGGTTCCGCACGCCGTCGAGGTCGTGATCGAGGACATCGAGCGCCCCCGCGAGGACTTCACCCGGGTGCGCGCGCTGGCCTGGGTCGAGACCGACTCGCAGAAGGGCATCCTCGTCGGCCACCGCGGGACGATGATCAAGGCGATCGGGACCGCGGCGCGCAAGGAACTCGAGCGCGAGCTCGGGACGAAGGTGCACCTCGACCTCTCGGTCCGCGTGCGGCGCGGCTGGCGCGCCGACGACCGCCTGCTCGACCGGCTCGGGATCGAGTAGACGCGGCGCCGGAGGCGGCGTGGGCGCGAAATGCACGCATGGCGTGCAGATGTCGCCCATGTCGGTGCGGCGAACCTCGCAGCGCGTCGCCCGGACTATGCTGGCTGCCGTGAGCGTCGAGATGCGCGACGTGGCGCCGGGTCTGTGGTTCTGGCGCCAGCCTCACCCCGACTGGCGAGAGGGGTTCGACTGGGAGCCGCAGGTGGCGTCCTTCGCGGTCGAGTCCAGAGGTGCCACCCTCGTGCTCGATCCGCTCGCACCGCCGCCCGGCGCGAGCGACGTCTGGGCACGCCTTGACGCCTTGAGCCCGCAGGCGGCGGTCGTCCTGAAGCCCGACCACGTGCGCGACGTGGACCTGTTCGTGCGCTGGTACGGGGCTCGCGCCTATGGGCCGTACCTGTTCTGGCGTGACGACGTACCGCGCACCGAACTCGAGCCCGTGCGCCCCGGCGACGAACTGCCGGGCGGGCTCCAGGCCCAGTTCGACGGGCGCGGTGGGATGGAGACGCCGCTCTACCTCCCCGAGCAGCGAGCGCTCGTCTTCGCCGACGCCATGACGGCACCGGGCGGCCTGCTGCGCGTATGGGCCACGCCGTGGCACGAGGAGCGCACCCTCCCGGCACTGCGGGCGCTGCTGGCGCTGCCCTTCGACCACGTGCTCGTCTCGCACGGTGAGCCGGTGCACGCACGCTCGGACTTCGTCGCCGCACTCGACCGCGAACCGTGGTCCGAGTGAGGTCCGCCGGCGTCTGACTGCGCCGACGGGGTCTGGCTCACCGTTATCCGCGTGTCGCAACTGCAATCGGATGCAGAAACGTCGGCTGAGCCGACGGAATTGCATCCGTATCGGCGCGAGCCGGCGCACGCGCCCGCTCAGGCTGCCCGCAGACGCCCCGGCCGCGCCTACAGCCTTCGGCGCAGCTCGCCGGCGAGCGCCTCGATCGCGCCCGGATCGATCGCGCCGCCCGCCAGGAAGGGCAGTGTCACGACGGGAGCCCTCGCCCCACGGCGCAGTCGGCGCAGCTGCTGGCCCTGCGTGCGCGAGCGCTCACGGCGGGCGCGGAGCGCGGCGGCGACCGCCGGGTGCGTCGTGCCGCCGGCATCGCGCACGGCCTGCGCGTCCGCGCTCGTCAGCGGGTCGCGCAGCACGCCGTTGGCGATGAACGCCTCCGGCGAGCGCCCGAACTGCTGCTCGAGCGCGCTCTGCAGCTCGAGCGTCTCACCGACGGGTGTCTCCTCGGCCGTCGCGACCGCGACCACGCCGCAGCGCCGCGGGTCGGCCAGCAGTCCCGTCACGAGCCGCGCCTGGCTGGCGATCGGGCCCACGCGCGCGATCTCCGCGTACGTGTGCGGCGTGCGCAGCAGGCCCAGGCCGTGCCCGGATGCCGGGGCGTCGAGCACGACCAGGTCGTAGCCGGTGGTGCCCGGCCGCCAGCGGTCTGCGCGGCCGAGCTCCCACGCCTTGGTGATCGTCACGAGCTCGCGCGCGCCAGGTGCGGCGGCGACGAAGCCCGAGAACGCCTTCGATCGCACCGCGAGCTCCACGACCGCGCGCGGACGCACGATCTGCCCCGCCCACTCGGCCAGGGCGCCCTCGGGGTCGACCGTCGTCGACCAGAGCTCGGGGCCGAGCGCCTCCTCCTTCCCCGGGCCGCCCGCGGTCGGGTGGCCGAGCAGCCCCGGGATCCGGCGCTGTCCGGAGACCTCGCAGACGATGGTCCGCCGGCCCGCGTGCGCACCGAGCAGCGCGATCGCCGCGGCGACCGTCGTCTTGCCGACGCCGCCCTTGCCGGTGACGACGACGAGCTCGCGATCCAGGAGCTGAGGTTGGTGCGATGTTGCGATGCCGTTTACCGTAGAGAGGAGTGGAGGCGAGGACCCGACAGCCGCAGACGGCGTATCGCACGTGCAGGCGCATGCAGCTGCGTCATGACCCGACGTACTTCGTCGCCACATGCTGCCTGCCGCGCGAGCGGCGCTCCGCGGTCCACGCGCTGTACGGCTACGTGCGCGGCGCGGACGAGATCGCCGACGACCGGAGCCGCAACGGCGAGCGTCGCGCGGCGCTCGACGCCTGGCAGGCGGAGCTGGAGCAGGGCGTCGAGCGCGGGTATTCCGAGCACCCGGTCATCGCCGCCCTCGTCGACGCCGGGCCGCGCCACGGGATGCCGCTCGAGCTGATCCCGCACTACATGGACTCGATGCGCGCCGACTGCGACGACCCGGTCCGGATGCGCAGCCAGGATCAGCTCGAGCGCTACATGGACGGCACCGCGACCGTCGGGCCGCTGATCGCGCCGCTGCTGGACGCGCCCGCGGGCGTCGACGGCCTGCTCGCGAGCCTCGGTGTCGCCTTCCAGCTGACGAACTTCATCCGCGACGTGCCCGACGACTGGAACCTCGGCCGCGTCTACCTGCCGGGACTGCACGAGGAGGACCTCGTGCGCCACGCCGCCACGCACCGCCTGCGCGAGCACGTCGCCCAGCAGGTGGCGCGCGCCCGCGACCTGTTCCGCGACACCGACGCGCTCGCCCAGGCCCTGCCGGGGCCGATGCGCCCCGGCGTCCGCGTCGCCCGCGCGGTCTACGTGCGCGTGCTGGATCGCGTCGAGCGCCTGGACTACGACGTCGTCACGCGGCGCGCCGGTCTGCGCCCTTGGGAGGCCGCGCGCGCCGTCGCCGGCGCCCTGGCCACATGACGGTCCGCGCGACGAAGCGGGGCACCGAGCGCACGTCGCTGGACGGGACGCGCGTCGACGTCCTGATCTGCGGCGCGAGCTTCGCCGGCCTGGCCGTCGCGCGCGAGCTCGCCGGGAGCGGCGCCGAGGTGCTCGTCGTCGACCGCTACGAGGTCGGCGAGCGTCAGACGTCCGCCTGCGCGTGCCCCACACCGTGGCTGCAGGCGATGGGCGTCGCCGGTGCGATCCGCCAGGAGCTCCCGTACATGAGCTTCACCACGCCCCACGGGAGCGTGCGCTACCGCCTGCCGTGGAGCTGGTCGGCGTTCGACTACCGGGAGCTGTGTGGGCTGCTGTGGGCGCAGGCCGGCGACGCGCGCTTCGAGACGGCGAAGGTCGAGGGCCGCGCCGGTCGCGACCGCGACGGTGACGTCCTCGTCGCCACCGATCGCGGCACGCTGCGGGCGCCGCTCGTGATCGACGCGCTCGGCTGGCGGCGTGTGCTGTCCAGCCCGCACTACCAGCCGCCGGACGCCCCGCTCTCGCGCGGCCTGGAGGTCCACCCCGACCACGACGGCTCGGGCGACGCGCTCGACGTCTGGGTCGAACGTGGCATCGTGCGCCGCGGCTACGGCTGGCGCGTGCCGGCCGGGACGGAGGCACGCATCGGCGTGGGCTCCTACGACCCGCGGCGCCACGTCAAGGAGGCGACGGTCGCCCTCGCCCAGCGGGTCGACGCGGGCGCCGTGCGCTATCAGGGCAACTGGTTCCCGCACCGCCTGCGCGACGGCGTAGAGGACGGCGTCTTCTTCGTCGGCGACAGCGCCGGGCACTGCTTCCCGCTCTCGGGCGAGGGGATCCGCACCGCCTTCTACTTCGGGATCGCCTGCGGGCGCGAGGTGCGCCGCGTCGTCGCCGGTGACCAGGGCCGTGAGCACGCGCTCGCGGCCTACGCGGGCTTCACGCAGCGCCATGCGCGCGCCTTCCGGATCGCCCTCGGGTTCCAGCGCCTGGTCCCGGCGCTGCCCCCGCGGGTCCTGACCCTCGCCCTGCGGCTGATCGGCACCCAGGCGATCGTCGACCGCGCATTCGGCTGGTATCTCGCGCAGGCGCCACCGTCGTTCGAGGCCGCCGAGCGACCGCCTGCCCGCCCGCCCGACCGCGACGCGCGGCGCGCGCTGGCCGAGGCCGCCTGAGCCGTCCGCCCGGCCGCGCGACCCGTTGCGACAATAGGCCCATGGAGATCGTCTACGACGACCGCGGCCTCGTGCCCGTCGTGATCCAGGACTGGGCCAGCGGCGAGGTCCTGACGCTCGCCTACGCCAACGCGGAGGCGATCTCGCGGACGCGCGAGACCGGCGAGCTGCATCTCTGGAGCCGTTCGCGCGACGAGCTCTGGCACAAGGGCGCGACCTCCGGGAACGTGCAGAGGGTTCGCGCGCTGCGCGTCGACTGCGACCGCGACGCGCTGCTCGCGCTCGTCGAGCCGGCCGGGCCCGCCTGCCACACCGGTGAGCGCACCTGCTTCTTCACCGGCGAGCTCGAGCCGCCGGCGCCGCACGAGGTCCTGCCGGGCCTCGAGCGGACGCTGGCGCAGCGCGCCGCCGAGCGGCCGGAGGGCTCGTACACCGTCCAGCTGCTCGACGATCCGCCGCTGATCGGCGAGAAGGTCCGTGAGGAGGCCGAGGAGGTGGCGCGTGCCGCTCGCGAGGAGACCGACGACCGCGTTGACAACGAGGCCGCCGACGTCCTCTACCACCTGACCGTGCTGCTCCACAGCCGCGGCCGCGTGCTCGCCGACGCCGAACGCGTGCTCGCCGAGCGCCGACGCTAGGCAGGCACTAGCCTCAGCGGCCGCATGGCCGTCGCCACCGACCCATCAGCCCTGCCGGTCGAGCCCTCGCTCGAGGAGGTCCGCCTGCTCGCGCGCGACCACAACCTCGTGCCCCTGCGCCACACGTTCATCGACGACTGCGAGACGCCCGTCTCGGCGTTCCTGAAGCTGCGCGGCCGCCGCCCCGAGCACCCCGCGTTCCTGCTGGAGTCCGCCGAACAGGGCCAGCGTGTCGGACGCTACAGCTTCATCGGCATGCGCCCGCGCAGCGTCCTGCGCTGGTCGCTCGGGGACGATGGAGACCCGTACGCGATCGCCGCGCAGGAGGCGGCGCGCTGGAGCCAGGCGCCGCTGCCCGACCTGCCGCCGTTCGCCGGAGGGCTGGTCGGCTACTTCGGCTACGACCTCGTGCGCACCGTCGAGCCGCTCGGCGAGCCGAACCCCGATCCGGTCGGCCTGCCGGACATGGCGCTGATGCTGAGCGACGTCCTCGTCGTCTTCGACCACCTCAAGCACACGATCACGATTCTCGTGAACGTGTTCGCCGACGCGGGCGCGGACGTCGACCGCGGCTACGCCGACGCGGTCGCGACGATCGAGAAGGCGCGCAGCCTGCTGTCCGGGCCGGTGCCGCGTCCCGACGAGCTGCGCGCGCCCCGGGCGGTGCCGACGTTCACCTCGAACATGGAGCGCGCCGAGTTCGAGGGCATGGTGTCGCGGATCATCGAGTACGTGCACGCCGGCGACGCCTTCCAGGTCGTGCCGTCCCAGCGCTGGTCGGCCGACGTCGACGTCGACCCGTTCTCGATCTACCGCGGGCTGCGCGTCGTCAACCCGAGCCCGTACATGTACTTCCTGGACTTCCAGGACTTCCAGGTCGTCGGCGCCAGCCCCGAGCCGCTGCTGACGGTGACCGGCCGCCGCGTCTCGACGCGCCCGATCGCCGGGACGCGCCCGCGCGGCGCGAACGCCGACGAGGACGCCGTGATCGCCGAGGGCCTGCTCGAGGACGAGAAGGAGCGCGCCGAGCACGTGATGCTCGTCGACCTGGGCCGCAACGACCTGGGCCGCGTCTGCGAGTACGGCTCGGTGCACGTCGACACGTTCATGGCCGTCGAGACCTACT
>JADGPM010000006.1 GCA_017882425.1 Solirubrobacteraceae bacterium | reverse complement strand
GCTACAAGTCGCTCGCCGAAGGCGCCAAGGTGCAGTTCGAGTCGGAGCAGGGCCCCAAGGGCCCGTCCGCCAAGGACGTGCAGACGATCTAAGCCCGTCGCAAGACGAAGCTTCCGAAGGGCCGGCATTGCCGGCCCTTCGTCGTTCCGGGGCCGCTGCGCGGCGTCACGAACCGCCGCCGGCGCTGTCATCACCCGCAGAGCCGCGCAGTTCCCCCCCGTCCCTGCCGCGCTCTCAGGAGAACTTGGCCAGTGGTTCAGCGGCGCTTTAACGGTTCTTTCAATCTCGTGGTCCATGGTCGGCCTGTGAGGAGCGCCCCCGACCACGGCGGCATGCGGTGACCAACGCCGAGATCGCCGTCGAGCGCCCGCGCGTCGGCTCCTCCGGCGTCGCCCGCGCGCGCAGCCGCCGGCGGCGGCGCGCCGTCCTCGCCGCCGCGGTCTGGCTCGTGATCCTCGCGAACGCCGCGGTCATCGTCTGGCTGTGGCTGCACGACGGCGGCATCCGCGACGCCCATGGGCCGGGCGCGGTCGCGACGAGCCTGGGGCGCATCACCGGCCTGCTCGGTGCCTACCTCGCGCTGATCCAGGTCCTGCTGCTCGCCCGCCTCCCCGGGCTCGAGCAGCTCATCGGGTTCGACCGGATGACGGTCTGGCACCGGCGCAACGGCAAGGCCTGCCTCACGCTGCTGCTGGCGCACATGGTGCTCGTGACCGTCGGCTACGCGAAGTTCGACCAGATCTCCATCCGCGCGGAGATCTCCTCGCTCGCCCACGACTATCCGGGGATGATCACGGCGACGGTCGGGACCGGCCTGCTCGTGCTCGTCGTGTTCACCTCGATCGTCCTCGTCCGCAGGCGCCTGCCCTACGAGGCCTGGCACGCCGTGCACCTGCTCGCCTACGCGGGCATCGCGCTCGCCTGGAGCCACCAGATCCCGACCGGCAACGAGCTGTCGGCCGACCACACGGCCGCGACCTACTGGACCGCGCTCTACGTCGTGACGCTCGCGCTGCTCGTCGTGTTCCGCTTCCTGTGGCCCGTTGCGCGTGGCCTCTGGTACGGCATGCGCGTCGAGGAGGTCGTCCCCGAAGGCCCCGGCGTCGTCTCCGTGCACATCACCGGCCGCCACCTCGAGCGGCTCCAGGCCCAGCCCGGCCAGTTCTTCCTCTGGCGCTTCTTCGCCCGCGGCGCGTGGTGGCAGGCCCATCCGTTCTCGCTGTCGGCGGCCCCCGACGGCCGCTCGCTGCGGATCACCGTCAAGGAGGTCGGGAGCTTCACCGCGCGGTTGCGGACGCTCGCCCCCGGGACGGCCGTACACGTCGAGGGGCCGTTCGGCGTCTTCACACCCGAGGTCCAGCGTCGCGACCGCGTCCTCCTGATCGCCGGCGGCATCGGCATCACGCCCGTGCGTGCGCTGCTGGAGGCGATCCCCGGCGACATCGCGGTCATCTACCGCGCGCTGCGCGACGAGGATCTCGTCCTGCGCGACGAGCTGGTCGCGATCGCCGGACGGCGCGGGGCGACCGTCCACTGCGTCGTCGGCGACCACGCGGCGCCCGGCGCCGGCCACCTCCTCTCCCCGACGCACCTGAGCGAGCTCGTCCCCGACCTCACCGAGCGCGAGGTCTACCTCTGCGGCCCCCCGGCCATGACGCGATCCGCCGAGCGCAGCCTGCGCCGCGCGGGCGTGCCACGCAGGTACACGCACATCGAGCGCTTCGCGCTCTGACCAAGGAAGGTTCCCCCCGAGATGAACAGGACCACCCCCACCATCGCCACGACCGCCATGCTGCTGCTGCCGGTCGCCCAGATCGCCGGCGCCGTCGCTGCGGTCGAGCCCGCCGCCGCAGCGTCCACCCGCACGGTCCGCGGTCCCAGCGTCCACATGCGCTGGGGCAACGTCACGGTCACCATCCGCGTGAGCGGCCGGCGACTGGTCGACCTGTCGGGCAGCGTCCCGAGTCACAAACCGCGATCGAATCGCATCAACGGGCGCGCGCTGCCGAAGCTCCGCTCCGAGGCGCTGGCGGCCCAGAGCGCCCGGATCTACACGGTCTCCGGCGCGACGCTCACGAGCAACGCGTTCGCCACCTCGCTGCAGGCGGCGCTGCGCACGGCCGGCATCTGACGCAGTGGGGGCCAGCGCCGCCATACGCGCGTCCGGCGCCGCCCAGCACGTGGAACACGTGATGGGCATGCCGGTCGTGGTCGACCTGGCGGGCCCGCGCGTGGACGAGATCGTCGTCGAGGGCGCGTTCGCGTGGCTCCATCGCGTGGACGCCGTCTTCAGCACCTATCGCGACGACAGCCAGATCAGCCGGCTGAACCGCGGTGAGCTGGCGCTGGCCGACGCCGAGCCGGACGTCCGCGAGGTGCTGGAGCGCTGCGATGAGCTGCGCGAGCAGACCGGCGGATGGTTCGACGCGCGCGCCGGCTGTCGTGCCGGCCCGGTGGACGACACCGCTCTGCCCGTCGACCCGTCCGGCCTGGTCAAGGGCTGGGCGGTCGACCGGGCGGCGCAGATCCTCGAGCGCGGCGGCGCCCGCGCGTTCTGCATCAACGCGGGCGGCGACGTGCTCGCCCGCGGGCGCCCGTCGCCCGACGGCTGCTGGCTGGTCGGCATCCAGCACCCGCTGCTCCCCGCCGAGGTGGCCGCCGTCGTCGAGCTCGAGGACGCGGCGCTCGCCACGTCGGGGATGTACGCGCGCGGCGCGCACATCCGCGATCCGTTCAGCGGCCGCGCGCCCGACGGCCTGTTGTCGGTGAGCATCACCGGCAGGGACCTCGCGACGACGGACGCGCTCGCGACCGCCGCGTTCGCGATGGGACCCGGGGCCCCGGACTGGACGGGACGCCTGGCGGATTTCGAGACGCTGACGATCCTCGCCGACGAGCGGGTCGTGAGCACGCCGGGCTTCCCGCTGGCGCCCGCAACGTCCTGACGCAGCGCATACGTTGTCGGTGAGCGCGCGGGGGCTGTCGATTTCCGGCACCTGCGTTCGTCTGTGATGCAGACCACCTCCGACGAAGGGACACCCGTGCTGGGCCGCAAGACGTACACCCAGGAAGAGTTCGACCGCGCCTCCGCCGCCGTCGGTGAGCAGGTCGCGGCCTACCGCACGCTCGTCAAGGCCATCGACGGCGCGCCGGCCGACCCGAAGGTCGCCGCCGCGCTCGAGGCCTTCGAGCCGCTCTTCTTCAACAACATGACGCTCGTGCTCGACCGCTTCTTCGTCCACCGGGTGCGCGCGGTCGCCGGGAAGGACGGCAACCCGCTCAACGAGGTCGAGCTGCTGTCCGACTCGCTGATGAACGACGACGGCGTGCTGCGCGGCAACAACGTCATCAAGCTCGTCCCGGCCGAGTCGGTCCTCGGGCTGCAGACCGGCGACCGCATCCGGCTCACGGCGACCGAGTTCGACAGGCTCGCGAAGGCCTTCCTCGCCGAGATCCGCGCCCGGTTCCTCTAGCGCCGAACTCGGCGACGCGTGCGCCGATCCGTCCGGCGCGTGGGCATCACGTAGTGTCGGCACGGTGACGCCACGGCTCCTGACGATCCCGATCAGCCACTACTGCGAGAAGGCCCGTTGGGCGCTGGACCGTGCTGGGATCGCGTTCGCCGAGGAGCGCCACCTCCAGGTGATCCACATCTGGAAGGCCTGGCGGGCCGGCGGCGGGCGCACCGTCCCGGTGCTCGTCACCGACGGCGCGATCCTGACGGACTCCACGGCGATCCTCGAGTGGGTGAATGGACGCATGCCCCCGGGCGAGCGGCTCTATCCCGATGCGGTCGCGAGCGAGGTGCGGCGCATCGAGGAGTGGCTGGACACCGGGCTGGGGCCGGACGGGCGCCTGTGGATGTACCACGAGACGCTGCCGACGATCGAGGACCTCGGACCGTGGGCGAATGCCGGCGTGCCGGACTGGGAACGACGGGCCTTCCAGGCGGCCGGCCGCGTTCTGGACCCGGTCATCCGCCGCTACCTCGGCGTCGACGAGAACGCTGCGGCGACGGCGCTGCGCGACATCGATCGGGTCTTCGACGCGATCGCCGGGATGCTCGCCGACGGGCGGCCCTACCTCACCGGCGAGCGCTTCACCGCGGCGGACCTGACCTTCGCGGCGCTGAGCGCGCCGGTCACCGTCCCCGCCGGGTACGGCCTCGAGCTGCCGCCGCTGGACGCGCTGCCGCGGGCGATGGCCGACGAAGTCGAGCGCCTGCGCGCGCACCCGGCGGGCGTCTTCGCCACCCGCCTCTACGCCGAGCAGCGGCGCTAGCCGACCCGCACCGTCAGCACCTTGGAGCCGGCGCCGCGCTGGGTCGCATCGCCGGCCCACTGGGCGACGAACTGCGCCGTGTGGCGGATCCGCGCGACCGCGGTGAAGGTCCCGTTCGAGGCGACGACGACGTCCTGGAAGCGCCAGCGCACCGAACCCTGCTCGCGGAAGGAGACGACCACGTGCTCGCCCCCCTTCGCGGAGGAGAGCCGGCCGCTGAGCCGCACGGCGTTGCCGGCCCGGCGCAGACGCCGCGTCGGCGAGGTCAGGCTGAGCGTCGAGACCCTGCCGGCCGCGCCGCCGCTCGTCGTCGCGAACAGCCGGTTCTCGCGCGAGAGGGCGTAGCCGCCGAGCGGCCCGACGGCGGCGAGCCCCTGCGAGCTGATCGCGGACTGCGCGATCAGCTGCGGCTGCCAGGTGCGCCCGCCGTCGCTGGTGCGCATCACCCAGGCGTCGCGGGCGCTGCCGAACTCGCTCACCGCGACCCAGCCGTGCGCGGCGTCCGAGAAGCGCACGGTGTAGCCGACCTCCGTGCCGAGGCCCGCGAGCTCGCGCCAGTGGCGGCCGCTGTCGTCGGTTCGGTAGAGCGGCCCCGAGGCACTGAGCAGGAGGGCCGTTCGCGGGCCGGCGAGCGAGACGACGTCGACCCGGACCTTGTTGCGGCCGGAACCGGGACGCGCCATCGGACTGAAGTGGCGCCCGCCGTCGCGCGAGAGCAGGAGCGTCTTCGGGCCGTACACGAGCACCGTCGAGCCCGTGCGCTCGACGTCGAAGAGCGGGGCGCTTCGGACGGCCCGCTGGACGTTGGGCTTGAAGGTCCGGCCGCCGTCGTCCGAGCGCCGAACGCCCGCGGGGCCGACGAGCAGCACGTGCTTGGCGTCGAGGGCGCGGACCGCCTCCGGCACCTGCGCGGTGCCCGTGTTGAGGATCGCGTAGGAGTCGCCGCCGTTGTCGGTGCGCAGCAGCTGCCCGGTGGAGTCGAGCACGAACCCGACCCTGGGCGAGAGGAACGAGATCCCGGTGATCGTGTTCGAGGTCGCCGCGTCGTTCTCGGTCCAGCTGCGCCCGCCGTCGGTCGTGCGCGCCAGTGACCCGAACGGGCCGTACGCGTAGGCGACCTTGGTGCCGAGGGCCCGCAGACCGTCGAACTGGCCGGTCAGCACGCCGCCCACCGGCGCGAAGGTGTTCCCGGCGTCGCCGGAGACCACCGTCGTCCCGTCCTGGCCGACCCCGACGGCCTGGGTCGCCGAGGGCATCCCGACCGAGGTCAGCACGAGGCTCGAGGGGGCGAGCGACTCCCAGTCGTCGCCGCCGTTGGTCGTGCGCACGAGCCGGTCGCCGCCGGTCGTGACCCCGACGCAGGTGCTCGCGTCCGCGCAGCGCACGCGAGCGAGCGCGCCGGCGTCGGCCGGCAGGGGGATCTCGCTCCACGTCGCGCCGCCGTCGGTCGTCTTCAGCACGGCCGGGGCGTCACCGGCGGCATAGCCCGTCTGCGCGCTCGGGAACGTGACCGTGCGCAGCGACCACGGCTCGGCGACGACGGGCTTCCACGTGTTGCCCGCGTCGATCGTGCGGAAGATGTCGCCGCCCGAGGTCGTCGTGAAGCCGGTCGTGTCGGAGACGAAGTCGACATCGGTCGGTTCGACGCGCGAGGCCGCGCTCGTCGCCGCCGTGCCGGGGACCGCCGTGCGGCGCGACCAGGTGCGCCCGCCGTCGGCCGAGCGCAGCACGTTCCCGTCGCGAAGAACCAGCACGCCGACGTTCGAGGACGGGAAGTCGAAGGCGCGGATGCCGCCCGAGCACAGCTCGTCGCTGGCCGTCCACGGCAGGCGCCGGAAGGTCTTTCCGCCGTCGTCGGAGCGCCGCAGCGCGCAGGTGCCGCCGACGATCACGGTGTTCGATCCGACCAGCCGCACCGCGTCGAGGAACTCGCTCAGCCCGGTCGCCAGGCCCTTCCAGGTCCGCCCGCCGTCGGTCGTCTTGAGCAGCGTGCCGAAGTCCCCGGTCGCGTAGCCGGTCTGGCCGGAGAACTCGATCCCGTTCAGCGACTGGCCCTGTGGGGTCGGGTCGCCCCAGGCCCAACCGGAGTGCGTCGTACGGACGGGCCCGGCGGAAGCCGATGCGGGCAGGCACCCCGCGACGAGGATCAGCAGGAACCACGGTCGGAGGATGCAGCGCATGGCTCTACGCTACGCCAATGGGACGCCGCAGGATTGCGGGTTTTTCCACGATCTTCCTCGTGATCTCCCTCGCGCTGTCCGTCGCCGCCTCGTCCGCGACGGCGAGCGTCACGGTGGGCAGCTCGTTGCGTCAACGCGCCGATCTCTCGGTGCGCTGCGACGCGACGTGTGCCGAGCTGCAGACCGCGCGGCCCGGCGGGACGGGGCTGACGATCCCGCTCACCGGCGTGATCACACGCTGGCGCCTGCGCGCGGCGACGTTCGGCACCGTCCGCCTGCGCGTGGTGCGCCCGGTGGGCGACGGAACCTATGCGACCGTCGCTCTGAGCGACGCGCAGAAGCTCGCCCAGGCCCACGGCCCGGGGCAGGACGCCCAGTACACCTTCAGCACGCGGCTGTCGGTCCAGGCGGGCGACCAGATCGCCCTCGACCATGAACGGGGCGCCGCCGCGATCTTCCACTCCTACGGCCAGGACGCCTCCTACGCCGCGGCGAGCTTCCGCCCCCAGCCGGCGGGCGACGCCCCCGCCGCGCCCACTGTGACGGCGATCGGCCGCGAGCTGCTGCTGAACGCCGACATCGAGCGCGATGCCGACGGCGACGGCTTCGGCGACGAGTCTCAGGACAACTGCCCGGCGATCGCCAACGATCAGACCTCGAACCCGTGCCCGACCGGGACACCGGCGCCCGGGCCGGGCTCCGGGAACCAGCCCGGCTCCCAGCCCGTCGGCCCGACGCCCCAGACGCCGGCCGCGCAGAAGGTCCGCGGCGAGCCCGCGATCGACCGCGCCCAGCGCGGGCACGGCGCCGCGCCCGCGCCGCGGGCGACGCCCGTCGTCAGCGGCGCCGACACCTCCGGGCACGCGCGGCGCACGACGCCCCGTCCCGCGCCGCGGCGCACGCGCACGCCGCTCTCCGGCCACCGCGCCCGCCGGCCCGCGCGGCGC
>JADGPM010000110.1 GCA_017882425.1 Solirubrobacteraceae bacterium | reverse complement strand
TCTCCACCATCAGCCGCACGCGCGTGCGCACGCGCTCGGTCTCCTCGGTGTCGAGCGCGGCGGGCTCCGCTGCCGGGATCTCGCTCATCAACGGGGACCGTAACGCGTCGCGCGTGCAAGACTCGGCGGCGCACCCGCACCACGAGCAGAAGGACGGACACGCATGGCAACGAAGGACGACTTCTCCCCCGAGGACTGGGCGGCGCTCGTACGCGCGCCCCTCGTCGCCGGCCTGGCGATCTCGATCGCCGACCCGGGCGGCCCGATCGAGCTCACGAAGGAATCGATGGCCGCGATGAAGACGGTGCTCGAGCCGGTCGGAGGCGATCAGCCGGCGCTCGTCGCCGCGATCCGCGCCGACTTCGCGGCCGAGGCCGCCGACCACCACAGCCCCGTCAAGGGCTACAAGCCCAAGAGCCCGCAGGAGATCGTCGACGAGCTCAAGCGCGTGAACGGCATCGTGTCCGCCAAGGCCACGCCCGAGGAGGCCGAGGGCTTCCGCGCGCTGCTGAAGACGGCCGCCCAGCGGGCCGCCGAGGCGGCGAAGGAGGGCGGATTCCTGGGCTTCGGCGGCAAGGAGCTCATCAGCGCCAACGAGCAGAAGATGCTCGACGAGATCGACGCCGCGCTGGCGCCGCCTGCGGCCTGAGGGCGTGGACGACTGGCGCGAGGCGGTCTGGGCGGCGGTGCCCGAGGGCGCCCCGCCCGAGCGCCTCGCGGCGCGGTCGGCGTTCCTGCTCGCCCACGTCGCGGCGGGCGACCGGGTGCTGGACCTCGGCTGCGGCGACGGCGCCTTCGCCGCGGCGCTGACGGGTGCGGGCACACAGGTCACGGCGGTCGACGTCGCCGCCGAGGCGGTGCGGCGCGCCACGCTGCGGGCGCCCGGCGCGCGCGTGCTGCGCGTGAGCGAGGGCGCGCCCCTGCCGCTGGAGGAGGATGCCTTCGACGTCGTCTGGGCGGGCGAGACGCTGGAGCACGTCGCGGACGTCGTCGGGCTGCTGGCGGAGGTGCGCCGCGTGCTGCGCTGGGGTGGCGCGCTGCTCGTGACGACCCCCAACCAGGCGCGCCTGGCCGTGGCGCTCGAGGCGCTCGCCGGGCACCCGCTGGAGCGCCGGCTCGACCCGCGCTCGGACCACCTGCGGTTCTTCACCGCGCGGACGCTGCGCGAGGTGCTCGAGGCCGCGGGCTTCGCGCAGGTCGCGGTGCAGGCGCTCGACGGGCCGCCGCTCGCGCGCCGAGCGCTGCACGCCGTCGCGCGCTGAGCGCTACTTCCCCTTGGCCTTCTTTGCGGCCTTCAGCTTCGCGGCCTGGTCGCGCCGGTAGGCCTCGAGGTAGATCGACTGCGCCGTCGCCGAGCGCGGGTTGAGGAACAGCGCCGGCGAGACGTCGCGGAGCGCCGCGCGCGGGCCGGGTCCCGCGCCCAGGTCGTAGAGCGCGAGCTGGTTCCACGTGTCGGCGTTCGCGGGCTGCAGCTGCACGGCGTGCTGGAGCGTGGCGAGCGCGGCGGCCCGCTGGCCGGCGGCCGTCTGGATCTGCGAGAGGGTGAACAGCGCGTCGACCGACAGCGGGTCGGTCTTCGTGGCCTGCTCGGCGGTCGACAGCGCCTTGGCCCTGTTGCCGTCGGCCAGCGCGTTCAGCGCGGCGTCGGTCTGGTCGGCGGCGTGCTGGGGACGCGAGGCCGACCAGGCGGCGGCGCCGGCGACGAGCAGCACGAGCACGGCGCACGTCACGCGCAGCGGCGAGCGGATGCCCGCGCCCAGGCGCGCGACCGCGCCGAACGGTCCGCCGGCGCCGAGCACCTCGGTCGTCGGGCCGCGGGCGGCGACCCAGCCCGCGCACAGCAGCGCCACGGCGCGGGTGCCGGGAACGAACCACGTCCAGTCGATCAGCGAGTGCACGCCGAAGACGACGACGATCACGGCGAGCGTCAGCATCCCGGCCCGCTCGGGTGTCGGGGGCCGCGCCCCCGGGCCGCGCCACGGGCCGGTCGTGCGCGCGGCCGCGGCGAGCCACGCCGCGAGCAGGGCGAGCGTCAGCGCGAGCCCGATGATGCCCAGGTCCGACGCCGTCTGGACGAGGTAGCCGTGCGCGTGCAGGACGTCGAGGTTGTCCTTGCGGAAGCGCAGGCGCGCGGTCGCGTAGCCGCCGGCGCCGACGCCGACGACGGGCCGGGCCCTGAAGATCGTGATCGCGTCGCGCCAGTAGCGTGAGCGGACGCTGCCGATCGCCGTCAGGCGGCTGGGGTCGTTCGGCGGCGTGTTCGCGTTGGGGTCCGTGAGCGACGTCCACGCGTGCGAGACGGTGCCGCCGAAGCCGCGGTGCGAAAGCGCCAGCGCGCCGGCGAACACGAACGGCACCAGCGCGAGCGCCACGAGGATCGCGGTGCCCCAGGCGCGCCGCGTGCGCTCCGGCCAGACGCGGCCGTCGCGGATGAACGTCGTCAGCAGGCCCGTGAGCAGCAGCAGCACGAGCAGCGCGAGGAGGCCGATGCCGAGCTCGTGCCCCGCGTCGGTCCGCAGCAGGATCTCCATGCGGTCCTTGCTCAGGCCGTCCTGGTGGAAGGCCCACAACCCCAGCAGCGCAGACAGGACGATCGTGGGGAGCAGCACCGTCGCCCCGCGCAGGCGCAGCGGGACGAGCGCGAACCAGACGGCCATGCCGATCGCGACCGCGAGTAGCGAGCCGCGCGAGTACGCGAGCAGGATCGCGACGAACAGGATGCCGAGGGCGGGATAGGCGAGCGCCGCCAGGCCACCGTGGCCGTCACGCCGGGCACCGAGCCAGACCGCCGGCGGCACGCCCAGCGCTGCCATCAGGCCGACGGCGTTCCAGTAGCCGAACGGGTCCCGCAGGCGGGCGTAGGTCTCGTCCGGGGCGAGCGTCGCCGGGAACACCTTCGTCAGCAGCGCGTAGGCGCTGATCGTCAGCGAGGCGAGCAGGACGCCGCCGAGCAGCGCGCGCCAGCGCCCGGGGGCGAGCCGCACGAGGGCCACGCCGGTGGCCATCACGGCGAAGCCCGACAGCGTGCGGTTGACCTCGATCCACGCGCCCGACGGGACGATCGCCCAGCCGATCGAGAGGCCGGTCAGCACGGTGAAGGCCGCGAACAGCGCGAGCGTCGCGAAGCCCCAGGGGCGCCGCGCCGGCAGCGCCGCGAGGACGCCGGCCGCGCACAGCAGGCCGGCCGCGATGTCGACCCAGATCTCGACCCGGGTGATCTGCTCGAGCTGCAGGCCGCCGCTGCCGCCGAGCGCGATCGCCACCAGCGCCGCCGCGAAGGCGAGCGTCAGCAGCGGGCCCGACAGGGCGGACACGCGCGAGCGTGAGCGGCCCCCGCCGGCGGGGGGCAGCGCGACGCCCGCCATCAGGTCAGGGCTGGCGGCGGGCGCGGACACGCGGGAGGATGAGGACGGCGATCGCGACCAGGACGGCGACCGACAGCAGGCCCAGGGCGATGAGCAGCGAGGTCGGCAGGTCGGAGATGGAGGCGGAGACCGGACGGCCTGCGCCGAGCGAGCTGGGTTCGAGCACCTTGCCGCCGACGATCACCGGCGCCTGCGACTGCTTGGCGGCCTGCTGCACGGCCTGGGTCACCGCGGCGCGCTCGGCGGGCGTCGCCGTGGCGAGCGGGTCGCCGCCGGCGGCGGGCACGAATGTGCTGCCGCTGCTCGAGCCGCCGCCGCCCTGGGCGGCCGCCGCCGCGCGCTGGGCGGCGAGCAGGACGTCGCGGCAGTCCGTGTACTGCAGGGCGTCGGACGGCAGGTTCGCGAGCGCGTCGCGATAGTCCTTCTGGCTGTACGTCCCGTTGACCTTCGAGTCACGGCACGCGTCCTTGAGGAGGTCCTTGTAGCCGGCGTGTGCGACCGAGGGGACGAGCAGGGAGAGCAGCATCGCCGTGGGCAGCACCACGCGGCGCAGCAGAGCCGTCGGCACGCGGGCCACGCTAGCAGGCCTCCCGGTCCGCGGAGACGCTCGCGAGCGCCTGCGAGAACCCCTGCACCCAGGCCGAATAGTCGTACTTCGCGACGTCCCGGGCGCCCTCGGCCGCCAGCCGCGCGCGCAGGGTCGGGTCGGCGCACAGCCGCTCGATCGCGCCCGCCAGCGCCGCCGCGTCGCCCGCCGGGACGACGAGGCCCGTGCGCCCGTCGCGCACCAGCCCGCCTGCGGCGGCGCCCACGGCGTCGGTGGCGATGATCGGCGTCAGCTGGTTCATGGCCTCGTTGACGACGAGCGCCCACGGTTCGAGGAAGTCCCGCGTGGGGATCGACGGCACAACGAGAACGTCGGCGGCGGCGTAGAAGTTGCGCAGTTCGGCGGCATCCAGGCGTCCCGCCGCCACGACGCCGGGCGCCTGCGGGAGCTCGCCGGGCTCGACGCCCGCGAGCACGAGCGCCGCGTCCGGGGCGCCCAGGCCGCTCCGCCGCCAGGCATCCAGCAGGACGTCGAGCCCCTTGCCGGCAGGCGTCGCGCGCCCCGCGTAGAGCGCGAGGAACCGGGGGTCGCCGGCGGCCGTGCGCGCCGAGATCCGATCCGCCGCGGCGCCCCAGAAGGCGTTGTCGACGGCCTGCGGCGCGACGTGGATGTTGTGCGCGCCGTGAGCGGCCACGTGCGCGCTGACGTGCGGGCCGTACGTGACGACCGCGTCGGCGCGGCGCTCGACCGCACGCGTCAGCGGGATCGCCGCGAGGTGGGCGGGCGTGCGGATCTGCCCCCAGATGCCGGTCCAGTAGATGAACGGGATGCCGGCTCGGCGCGCGCCGGAGTACGTCGCGGGGACGGCCACGCGCCCGGCGCTCGAGGCGATGACGGCGCGGTGGCGCCCGCTCGCTGCGAGCGCGTGGGCCTCGCGCTGGCGGATGCGCCGGAAGGGGACGCCGGGGTCCTCGACGCCGGCGGTGGCGTGGTGCAGGCGCCCGCCGAACAGGGCGAGCTCGATGTCCTGCACGGCGTGCAGCGCCTGGAAGGCGCCGACGCGGTCGGGCGGCACGTGGTTCGTGACGAACAGGACCGGCTTGTCCGCCGGGCCGCTCACCCGCGCAGCGCCTCCGCGTAGGCGGCGACGGTCGCCCGGCCGCAGCCCTCCCAGGTGAACGCGTGCTCGACCGTGGCGCGCGCACGGCGCCCGAGCTCGTGCAGGAACCTCGGCTCGGAGAGCAGCACGTCGATCGCGCTCGCGAGCTGGCTGATGTCGCCCGGCGGCACGAGCCGCAGCCCGTCGCCCAGGCGCGTGATCTCCGCCGGGCCGGGTTCGCCGAGCGCGCCGATCGCCGGGAGCCACCCGGCCATCGCCTCGACGTAGGCGACGCCGAACGCCTCGTCGACGCTCGGCATGACGAACAGCGAGCAGCTGCGCGCCGCCGCGAGGGCCTCGGCGTGCGGCAGCTGGCCGGCGAACGTCACGCGGTCCGCGAGCCCGAGCTGCGCGGCGGTCCGTGCCAGCGCGGCGCGTTCGGGGCCGTCGCCGACGATGAGGTAGCGCAGCCGCGGATGGCGCTCGCGCAGGACCCAGAGCGCGCGGATCACGTCGACGTGGCGCTTGCGCGGGACGAGGTGGGCGACGGTGACGAGCGTCGGCTCGCCGACGTGCGGCTCGGGCGCGGGCGGCAGGTCCGTGCCCAGGTGGACCACGCGCGTGCGGACCGCGCCGAGGCGGTGCGTGGCCTGCTCGATGCCGCCGCTGTTGGCGAGCACGAGCCGCGCGGCGCCGAACGCGTGCTCGATCGCCCGGCGCCCGGCGTCGTGGCGCAGCGCGGTGTGCAGCACGTCGGCCCCGTGCTCGGAGATGACCAGCGGCGCGCCCACGCGCGCGCGCAGCACGGCGTCGGCCGACGGCACGGCGTTGTGGGCGTGCACGAGGTCGAACGGGAACTCGCGGTGCAGGCGGCGCAGCGCGATGGCGAGCGCCGGCGCCGCCCACGCGCCCCACGTGCCGTACGCACGGCTCTTGGGCGGCGAGGCGTAGCGCACGTACTGCACGGGGATGTCGTCGAGCACCGCGCGGCGCGGGTGGCGCGCGAGGTGCACGGCGGCCGGAAGCAGCTGCCGGCGCGGCGTGGTGGCCGGCGGCACGATCCGGTGCAGCACGACGACGCGCACCTCCGCGCCGGCCGCGCGCGCGGCACGCGCCTGCTCGTGCGCCCAGATGCCGAGCACCGGGTCGTCCGCGCGCGGGTAGAACTCCGCGACGACCACGACCTTCACCGGTGCACCTCGAGCGTGCGGACCTCGTCGCGGCGCACGTACGGACGATCAGCCAGGAAGGCGCGGCCCTCTGCGAGCGCGGCGTCGCGCGCGTAGGTGGCGGCGGGCGGGCGCAGGGTGTGGCCGACCGGCGTCGCGTCGACGACGCCCAGGCGCCAGCCGTGCTCGCGCGCGAGCGCCGCCCAGTGGGCGTCCAGGCCCCAGCCCATGCGCAGATCGGGGAACGGCAGCAGCGCGCCGAAGGTCTCGCGCCGGAACGCGGTGACCGGGCCGATCTCCACGAACGTCGTCTCGTGCCAGGCCGCGCCGGGGACGCGATAGGTCACCGCCCAGGCGGCGTGGGAGTGCAGCCGGTGCGCGGGCTGGGCGAGCCGCAGGCCGGCGTCCTGCGCCACGCAGAGGAAGCGGTCCAGGAAGCCGCGCGGGAGCGTGACGTCGTCGTCGAGGACGAGCACCCAGTCGTAGGCGTCCACGTCCTCGCCCGCGAGCAGGGCGTTGAGGTTCTCGAACTTCCCGCGCGCGCCGGGGCCGCAGACGAGCAGGCGCACCTCGTGTCGCGAGCGCGCGAGCTCGGCGCGCGCGGCGGCCATCAGCGACGGCACGTCGGTGCGCTCGATCGCCAGGACGAGCACGCGGCGCCGCGGCGGCCGGGTGCGCGCGCGCCGCGTCAGGCGCCGCCGGCGCCCGCTCAGCGTCTCGGCCACGTCGAGCCACAGGTCGCGCGCATGGAGCAGCGCGCCGCGGACCCCGCCGACCACGCCGCCCGAGCCCGACGTGAAGGCGTCCTCGCCCGAGCGCAGCCCGGGCGCGGACGGCGGCTCGAGCACGGCCTCCAGGCGTCCGAACGCGTGCGCCGTCATCACGGGACCCATCGCGCAGCGCCGGCGCGGGCCGTGCAGCGCGCAGCCGGCGAGGGTGCGCAGCTCGGCTCCCAGGCCCGGCGCGGTGCCCTTGAACTCGTCGAAGCGCCGGCTCGCGCGGCCGCGTGCGCGGGCGGCGCGGCACAGGGCCCGCAGGCGCGCGTCGTCGCCTGCGCGCCGGTGGTCGAGCGCGGCGGCCGGCACGAACCGGATCCGGCCGCCGGAGGCCTTCCAGCGCGCCTGCCACTCCTGCTCGTCCCCGTAGAGCTCGCGCGCCTCGTCGAAGGCGCCGACCCGCTCGATCGCCGAGCGGCGGATCGTCATGTTCGCGCCCCATGCGTGCGCGCAGTCGACCTCGTCGGGGCCGAAGTCCTGGCCGGTCACGGGGCCGCCCTCGCGTCCGCACGCGCGGAAGCGGTGGTCCTCGATGCGCGGGACGATCGGCCCCGTCAGCACGCCGACCTCGGCGGGCAGGCGGGCCGCGGCGCCGGTCAGCGCGGCGAGCCAGCCGGGGCGCACCGCGACGTCGTCGTCGACGAAGACGAGCAGCGCCGACTCCGTGCTCGCGATCGCCGTGTTGCGTGCCGCGTTGAGGCCGCGCGGGGTCGTGTGGGCGACGTAGCGGGCGCCGTGGCGCGCGGCGACCGCGCGCGTCGCGGCGCTCAGGCCGTCGTCCACGACCAGGATGCCGGCCCCGAGCGCGGCGGCCTGCGGCGCGATCGATGCCAGGGCGACGTCGAGGTAGCCGGGGCGGTCCCGCGTCGGGACGATGATCGTCGGGGCCTGCGGCATCGGCGGATCACGGTAGCTTGGAAGGCGGGTGATCCTCCTCCTGCACAATCGCTACCGCACGCTGGGCGGTGAGGAGCGCGTGGTGCAGGAACTGCTGCGGATCCTGCCCGAGCAGCTCGGCGAGGAGGTCGAGCTGCTGGAGCGCGACAGCGCCGCGCTGAGCCGCTCGCAGGCGACGGCCGGCATGCTGCGCGGCGGGCTGGACCCCGAGGAGGTCGCCGCCGCGGTGCGGCGCACCGGCGCGCGTGTCGTCCACGCGCACAACGTCCACCCCGCGTTCGGCTGGCGGGCACTGGCGGCCGCGCGGGCCGCAGGCGCGCGCACCGTCCTGCACCTGCACCAGTACCGCCTGGTGTGCGCCGTCGGGACGTGCCTGGATCCGGCGGGCGAGGACTGCACGCGCTGCCACGGACGCGACACGAGGCCGGGCGTGCGCCTGCGCTGCCGGGGCTCGCTGCCCGACGCCCTCGTCTACGGCGCCGCGCTGCCGCTGTGGTCGCGCCGGCTCGTCGAGCAGGCGGATGCCCTGGTGACGGTGAGCCGCTTCACGCTCGACCGGCTGCACGCGCTCGGCGCCCCGCTGGAGGGGCGCAGGGTCGAGGTCATCGCCAACCCGGTCACGCCGCCCGAGCGCCGCGCCGATCCGCGGCGCGGCACGTACGCGATCGTCTCCGCGCGCTTCGCGCCGGACAAGGGCGTCGACGTCGCGATCGAGGCGTGCGCCGCCGCGGGCGTGCCGCTGGTCATCACCGGCCATGGCCCCGACGAGGCCGCGCTGCGCTCGCTGGCGGCGCGCCTGGGCGGCGACGTGCGCTTCGCCGGGCGCGTCCCGGATGCGGAGCTCGACGCACTGCGCGAGCACGCGGCGCTGGCGATCGTTCCCTCGCGGTTCGCCGAGACGTTCGGGCTGTCGGCCGCGGAGGCGATGGCCGCCGGGCTGCCGGTCGTCGGGACCGCCGTCGGCGCGCTGGGCGACCTGCTGGACCCCGAGGACCTCGTGCCGCCGGGCGACCCCGTCGCGCTCGCCGCGGCGGTGCGCCGGCGCTACGGCGACGAGGCGGCGGGGGCGCGCAACGCCGCGCGCATCGCCGAGCACGCATCGCCGGCGGCGGTCGCCCGCGCCCTCTCAGCCGTCTACGACGGCTGACCCGGGCATCAGCCCGTACCCTCTGGCACCTATGCGAGCCCTCGTCACCGGCGGAGCCGGCTTCATCGGGTCCAACCTCGTCGACGCGCTGCTGGATCGCGGCGAGGAGGTCACCGTCATCGACGACCTCTCCACGGGCAGGCGCGAGAACCTGGACAAGGCGCTGAGCCGCGGGGCGTCGCTGCACGAGGTCGACATCCGCGACGCCTCGCGCGTGCTCGAGGTGTTCGCCAGCGAACGGCCCGAGGCCGTCTTCCACATGGCCGCCCAGATCGACGTGCGCAAGTCGATCGAGGACCCGGCGTGGGACGCGGGCATCAACGTCGTCGGCACGATCAACGTGCTCGAGGCCGCCCGCGCGAGCGACGTGCGGCGCCTGGTCAACACCTCGACCGGCGGCGCGATCTACGGCGAGACGGACGTCATGCCGACGCCCGAGACGGTCCAGCCGCTGCCGATGGCCGCCTACGGCCAGAGCAAGCAGTGCGCCGAGCAGTACTGCGGCTGGTACTCGCGGCTCTACGGCCTGTCGACGACGACGCTGCGCTACGGCAACGTCTACGGCCCGCGACAGGACCCCTCCGGCGAGGCGGGCGTGATCGCGATCTTCGCCGGCCGGCTGCTCGACGGCGCCCGGCCGATCGTCTACGGCGACGGCCGCGCCACGCGCGACTACACGTTCGTCGGCGACATCGTGGCCGCGAACCTCGCCGCCGCCGCGCACCCGCAGGCCCATGGCGCGTACAACGTCGGGACCGGGCGGGAGTCGTCCGTGCTCGACGTGATCGACGCGCTGCGCGAGGCCGCCGGCGTGAGCGAGCACGACTACCAGGCCGACTTCGAACCGGCCCGCCTCGGCGAGCTGGACCGCAGCTCGCTCGACGTCTCGCGCGCCCACGCGGAGCTCGGCTTCACCGCCGACACGCCGCTCGTGGACGGCGTGCGCGCGGTCCTGGAGCATCAGCGCGCAGAGCGCGCCGCCCAGTAGCGC
>JADGPM010000005.1 GCA_017882425.1 Solirubrobacteraceae bacterium | reverse complement strand
GTGAAGCCGTTGGCGTTGGCATCGCTCGTGAGCGGCCAGATCATCGCCGCGACCGCGGCCACGATCGGCGCCGAGAACGACGTGCCGTCGGCCCAGCCGTACGGCGTGGTCGGGGTGTGCGAGAAGTTCGACGGCGTCAGCGGGACGGTCGAGAGGATCCCCTGGCCCGGAGCCGCGAGCTGCACCCACGGGCCGTGCTGGGAGAACGAGGCGCGCTGATCGGCGTCGTCGAGCGCCCCGACGGCGATCGCATCGGCGTCGGCGGCGGGGTAGCTGGGCGTCTGCGTGCCGTCGTTGCCGGCCGATGCGACGACGAGCGCGTCGTGGTTCCAGGCGTAGGTCACCGCCTGGTCGACGACGGCCGAGTAGTACGCGTTGCCCTGGCTGACGTTGATGACCTGGGCGCCGTTGTCGGTGGCCCAGACGATCGCCGAGGCGAGCGCGCTCGCGGTCGCCGTCTCGCCGTCGCGGACCCCGTCCGTGGTGTCCTTGACGTCGAGCAGGACGGCGCTGGGATCGATGCCGGCGATGCCGGTCGCGTCGTTCCAGCCGGCGCCGATGAGCCCCGCGATGAACGTCCCGTGGCCGACGTGGTCGGTCGGGTCGCCGCTGCCCAGCAGCGCGTGCGCGGCGACCTTCCCGGCGAGGTCCGGATGGTTCGCGTCGATCCCGGTGTCGATGATCGCGATCTTCACCGCCTGCGAGCCCGTCCCGCGGGCCCAGCCGAGCGGCGCGTCGATGTCGGCCCCGGCCACGATCGCCGGGGCGCCGCCGAAGTCCGGCGGCAGCGTGGCGCCGTCGTTCTGCAGGTACCACTGGCGGTTGAAGAGCGGATCGTTCGGGATCGAGCAGTCCGCGTTCCCGGCGCAGCTCGCGTGATCCACCCGAACGACGGCGTCCGGCTCGACGTAGGCGACGCCCGGCTCTGCCCGCAGCCGCTCGAGCGTGGCGCTCGCGTCCGACGGCGGGACGTCGACGACCGCGGCGTGGAGCGGGTCGAGCGAGCCGCGCAGCGTCAGCGAGCGGTCCCCGCGCAGCGTGTGCAGCGCGCGCGTGGCGCCCGCCGGGCTGAGACCGACGACGTAGCGCCCGCCGGCAGCGACCTGCGGCGCGCCGGACGGCGGATCGGGCACGGCGCGCAGCGGCGCCTGCGTCGCGGCACGAGCCGCCGCGGGGGCGAGCGCGAGCAGCAGCGCGGGCAGCACGGCGAGGCGCGATGTCTGGACCGGCATCACCCGCCCGATCGGCAGATCGAGCGGGAGGCTTGACCCGGGCTAGCGCTCTCCGGGCAGCTTCTTGGGGTACGCCGACACCGGGATCGCCGGATCCAGCGCGGTGGCGAGGATGCGGTTCTGCTCGGCGTTGTGGGCGGCGGGGTAGCCCTCGCCCGGCGATGCACGCTCGGGCCGGCCGACGAACCCGAACTCGAGCTCCTCGGGCATGATCTGCATGAGGCGCGGGAACATGTGGGCGCGGGCGCCCATGTTGCGCGGCTCCTCCTGCACCCAGAGGACCTCGTGGAGGTTCGGGTAGGTGGCGATCAGCGCGCGGATGTCCTGCTCGGGGAACGGGTAGAGCAGCTCGACGCGGCCGATCGCGACCGAGTCGTTGCCCTCGCGCAGCTTGTGGCCGATCAGGTCGTAGTAGATCTTGCCGGTGCACAGCACCAGGCGCGTGACCTTCTCCTCCGGAACGCGCGGCTCGCCGAGCACCGGGAAGAACTGCGTGTCGCTGAGGTGCTCGATGCGATTCGTCGCCTGCGGCAGGCGCAGCAGCGACTTCGGCGTCATGACGACGAGCGGGCGCTGCTTGCCGATCAGCGCCTGGCGGCGCAGCAGGTGGAAGTACTGCGCCGGCGTCGTGAGGTTCGCGACGCGGATGTTGCCCTCGGCGGCGAGCTGCAGGAAGCGCTCGAGGCGGGCGGAGGAGTGCTCGGGCCCCGAGCCCTCGTAGCCGTGGGGCAGCAGCAGCGTCAGGCGCGACGTCTGGCCCCACTTGGCCAGGCCGCTGACGATGAACTGGTCGATGATGACCTGCGCGCCGTTGCCGAAGTCGCCGAACTGCGCCTCCCAGAGGACGAGCGTCTCGGGCGACTCCTGCGAGTAGCCGTACTCGAAGCCCAGGCACGCGGCCTCCGACAGCGGGCTGTTGTGCAGCTCCATCGGCGCCTGCGCCTCGCGCAGGTGCTGGATCGGGGCGAACGTCTGCCCCGTCTTCGCATCGTGCAGCACCATGTGGCGCTGGCTGAAGGTCCCGCGCTCTGCATCCTGGCCGGTCAGGCGCAGCGGCACGCCCTCGACGAGCAGCGAGGCGAACGCCAGCGCCTCGGCCTGTGACCAGTCGATGCCGCCGTCCGGGCCGATCGCCGCGCGCTTCTTCTCGAGCTGCTTGACGAGCTTGGGGTGGACGTTGAAGCCCTCGGGTGCCGTCAGCAGCTCCTCGTTCAGCGTGCGCAGCAGGTCGGCGGGGACCGCCGTCTGCACCGGCGGGCTCTGCGTGCGGTCGAGCTGGTACTCGCCGGTCGGCTGCTCGACGGTGCCCGCGTCCTGGGCGGCCTTGATCTGCGCCTTGAGCTCCTGATGGCGGCGGGTGAGGTCGTCCCAGACGTCCTGCTGCCAGACGTCGACCTCCTCCTTCGTGACGACGCCGCGCTCGGTGAGGCTCGTCGCATAGAGGTTCGCGACGCGCTCGTGCCGCTTGATCTCGACGTACATCTCCGGCTGCGTGTACGCGGGCTCGTCGGCCTCGTTGTGCCCGAAGCGCCGGTAGCCGATGAGGTCGATGAGGACGTCGTGGCCGAACTCCTCGCGGAAGGCCATCGCGAGGTGCACCGCGGCGATGCACGCCTCGACGTCGTCGGCGTTGACGTGGATGATCGGGACGTCGAAGCCCTTGGCGAGGTCCGAGGCCCACTGGGTCGAGCGCGAGTCCTCGAAGTCGGTCGTGAAGCCGACCTGGTTGTTCTGCACGAGGTGCAGTGCGCCGCCGACCTGGTAGCCGTCCAGGCCCTGGAGGTTCAGCGACTCGGCGACGATCCCCTGGCCGGGGAAGGCCGCGTCGCCGTGCAGCACGATCGGCACCGCCGCGCTCGGGTCGCGCTCGGCGATCGCCTCGCTGCGGTCGGTCTGGGCTGCGCGCGTCGCGCCGAGGACGACCGGGTTGACGAACTCGAGGTGGCTCGGGTTGGACTCGAGGTTGACGAGCACCGTCCCGTCGCCGTCGCGCAGCTCGTACTCCTTCGTGAAGCCGTGGTGGTACTTCACGTCGCCGGTCCCGCCCTGCGGGATCTCGGTGACGGCCTTGACGACCTCGACCGTCGAGGTGCCCTCGAACTCGCCGAAGATCGTCTCGTAGCGGCGGCCGAGGTTGTGCGCCAGCACGTTCAGCCGGCCGCGGTGGGCCATGCCGATGACGACCTCCCGCGCGCCGGCGCGCGCCGACAGCTCGATGGCCTCGTCGATCATCGGCACCGTCATGTCGAGGCCCTCGATCGAGAACTGCTTCTGCCCGAGGTAGGCCTTGTGCATGAAGCGCTCGAGCGCGTCGACGGAGATCAGCCGGCGCAGCAGCCAGCGCTGGCGCTCGGCGTCGAGCGGCGTGCGGAAGGTGCCGCTCTCGATGTGCTCGCGCAGCCACACGCGCTGGCGGTGGTTGGAGATGTGCTCGATCTCGTACGCGATCGTCCCGGTGTAGGTCTCCCGCAGATGCGGCAGGGCGTCCTCGAGGGTCTCTCCGGCGACGTACGTGCGCAGGATCCTCGTGGGGATGCGCCGCATCAGCGCGGGCGTCAGGTGGACGGTGTCGGGGTCGAGCGCCGGGTCGCCGATCGGGCTGGACCCGAGCGGGTCGAGGTTGGCGGCGAGGTGGCCGTTCGTGCGGAACGCCTTGACGAGCGACGTCGCGGCCTGCACGGCCTGCATGAGGACGAGGTCGTCGCCGCCCGGCGCGGGGGACGCGCTGACGGCCGCCGCGGCGGGGGCGCCCGCCTGGAGCTGGGGCTCGGGCGGCTCGGGGACGGGCCCGAGCTGGGCGCCGAGGTCGGCGAAGATGCCCTCGTAGAACTCGTGCTCGCCCTGCAGGTAGCCCTCGACGATCTGCAGGAAGCGCCCCGACTCCGCACCCTGGATGATGCGGTGGTCGTACGTCGAGGTCATCGTCATGACCTTCTCGGCGCCCAGCAGCGCGCCGACGTTGCCCAGCCCGACCGGGTAGGCGATCGAGCCGGTCGCGACGATCGTGCCCTGGCCGACCATCAGGCGCGGGACGGAGGCGACGGTGCCGATGCCGCCCGGGTTCGTCAGAGAGACGTTGGCGCCCTGCAGGTCGTCGGCGGAGAGCGTGTTCGTGCGCGCCTTGTCGATCAGCGCGTCGAACGCGGCCTTGAACTCCGTGAAGCTCATGCGGCCGGCGTCGCGGATCACCGGCACCATCAGCGTGCGCGAGCCGTCCTTCTTCTCCACGTCGACGGCGATGCCGAGGTTGACGGCGTCGTCGTCGACGCGCTGGGGCTTGCCGTCGGTCTCGGCGAAGTGGTGCGCCATGACCGGCATCGACTCGGCGGTGGCCTTTGCGAGCGCGTAGGCGATGAGGTGGGTGAAGGAGACCTTCAGCCCGGCCTCCTTGAGCTGTCTGCGGCGTCCGTCCATCTGCGTGACGGTCATCGTCCGGAACGACGTGGCGGTCGGGATCGACCGGCTCTCGTCCATGTACTTCGCGAGCATCGCCGCGGCGCCGCGGATCGGCTGGGCGTTCGAGGCGACCGGGGCCGAGCCGCCGTCCCTGGCCGCAAGCACGTCGGCCTTCGTGACACGGCCGCCCGGGCCGCTGCCGCTGACGGCCGTGAGGCTGACGCCCTCGGCTGCGGCGACGCGCGCGGCCACGGGGGAGACCCTGAGCCCGTCAGGCGGCGGCGTGGGCGCGGCCGCCGGTGCGGCGCCGTTGCTGTCAGCGGAGGGCGGTGCGGGTGCGGCGGCGCCGGCGCCGACGCCCACGCGCATGCGCGCGATGACCTGGCCGACCGTGACCGTCTCGCCCTCGGCGGCGAGCAGCTCGGTGATGACGCCCGCGGCCGGGGCGGGCAGCTCGACGTCGACCTTGTCGGTCGAGATCTCCACGATCGTCTCGCCGTCGGCGACGGCGCTGCCGGCTGCGACGTGCCACTCGAGCAGCGTGCCCTCGGTCACCGACTCGCCCGCGCCGGGCGTGACGATGTCGATGACCTCTCCCTCGCCCTCGGCCTCGGCGGCGGGCGGGGCGGTCACGGCGCCGTTCCCGGCCGCGTCGTCGGGCGCCGCAGGAGTGGGACCGTCGGGCGCCGCCGGAGCCGCGCCGTCGTCCGGCTGGATCTCTGCCAGCACCGCGCCGACCGCGACCGTGTCGCCATCGGCGAAGTGGATCTTCACGACCGTTCCGGCCACGGGCGACGGGACCTCGGCGTCGACCTTGTCGGTGGAGATCTCGACCAGGGTCTCGTCAACTGCGACGCGGTCACCCTCGGCCTTGTGCCATTCGAGGACCGTGCCCTCGGTCACCGACTCGCCCATCGCGGGGAGGCTGACCTGGACTGTGGTGGAGACCGCCATTGGTGAAACCGCCGGGTACGTGAGAGATGTGTGGCGAGGCCTCCAGCCTCACCTGCGGAGGTCGGGCCGGCATCCCCACCGTCCCGACCAGCCTTCGGCCTCGGTTCTGACTCTAGCGTGCGCGCGGCGCCGGGGTCGACGGTGCAGGGGCGCTCGCAGACGGGCGTTCGACCGCGGGCGGCGCAGCGGCGCGGGGAGGGCCGCCGAGTGCTGCGCGGCGGCGCTCCTCGCGCATGAACTCGTAGGAGCCGAAGAAGGGTGCGATCCCGCCCAGGACGCTGACCGCGAAGGCGGTGCGCATCGGCACGACGCGCGCTCGCAGCGCCGCGAAGATGAGGATCACCATGAGGATCCAGCCGACGCCGTGCGTGAAGCCGAAGACCATCTCCTCGGTCGCCAGGCCCGGGACGAGCCAGACGATCAGCAGGCACGTGTAGACGGTCGAGTGGGCGAACGACAGGCGTTTCAGCGTCGGGAACGACAGGCTCACGCCGGGGCTCCCTCGAGCAGCGCGGCCATCCGGCGCAACGGCTCGTCGGCCTCGTCGGGCCACTGTGCGATGTCGGCGGGCCACCAGTCGAACGCGTCGTGCTCGTCGTCGGGTGTGACCTGTGCGCCGGCGGCCAGCCAGGCCTGCCCGATGAACATGCTCATGCCGTGGGGCAGCAGGATCAGCGCCTCGCCCTGGATGCGCTCGGGCGTGACCGACCACTCCTCGCGCAGCTCGCGCACGAGCGTCTCGAACGGGCTCTCACCGAGATCGACGGCGCCCCCGGCGCCGAGCGCCCAGCGCCCCGGCCACGAGGCGAGCCACGCCGCGCGGCGGCCGGCGAGCCAGCGGCCGTCCGCGTCGCGCACGGCGCACAGCGCGGCCATCGAGCCCGAGGCGTCGGCCTCGACGAGCCGCAGCGCCCAGCGCGCGGGCTGCAGGTCGATGGTCAGCCGCCCGGCGTCGTCGACCTCGTGGCCGACGAGCCGCGCGCTCCAGCCGTCGTGGCTGGGCGAGCCGCGGCGGGCGAGCGCGGCGACGGCCGCGTCGGCGGCCTCGGACTGCTCGGCGGGCGGCGCGTAGCGCTCCTGCGACCAGCGTGCGGTGACCTGGTCGCTCGACCAGGGTCCGCGGGCGAGGATGCCGGGCACGGTGCTCATCCGTGACACAGGCTACGAGCACGGGGCCGTGGTGGACGCATACGCTCAGGCCGATGACCGCGCGACGGGCCAGGAACCGGTGGGGCTGGGGCTTCGAGGACGCCGTCATCCCGGCGGCCGAGGCGCTCGCCGGTGCTCCGCATGCGAGCGCGCTGCTCGGCGTCCCGGCGGGCGAGCTCGAGGAGCCGGCCGGACTCGAGCAGGCCGTCCTGCCGGCGGTGCGGATCGCGCCGCCGGGCGGGGCGCTCGGCGCGATCTGCTCGCAGGAGCCGGCGGCGCGCGCGATGCACGCCTACGGCAAGTCCTACCTCGACACGATCCGCGCATTTCGCGGCAGCTACGAGCACGCGCCCGACGTCGTCGCGTGTGCGCGCGACGAGCACGACGTCGAGGCGGTGCTCGAATGGGCCGCGGGCGCGAACGCCGCGGTGATCCCCTACGGCGGCGGCACGAGCGTCGTCGGCGGCGTGGAGGCGCGCGTCCCCGAGCGCTTCGACGGTGTCGTCTCGCTCGACGTCGGCGCGCTCGACGCGCTGCACGAGGTGGACGAGGTCTCGCGCGCAGCCCGGATCGGCGCGGGCGCGAGCGGGCCGCGGCTCGAGGAGCAGCTCGGCGCGCACGGCCTGACGATGCGCTTCTACCCGCAGTCGTTCGAGCTCTCGACGCTCGGCGGCTGGATCGCGACCCGCGCGGGCGGCCACTTCGCCACCGGGCCCACGCACATCGACGACCTCGTCGAGAGCATCCGCGCGATCACGCCGAGCGGGGCGTGGGAGTCGCGTCGCCTGCCGGGGTCGGGCGCCGGCCCGAGCCCCGACCGCATGCTGATCGGCTCGGAGGGCATCCTCGGCGTGATCACGGAGGCCTGGATGCGCGTGCAGCCGCGCCCGCAGCACCGCGCGGGCCGGACGGTGCGCTTCCCGGGAATCATGCCCGGCGCCGAGGCGGTGCGCGCGATCGTCCAGTCCGGGCTGCGCCCGGCGAACTGCCGCCTGCTCGATGAGCTCGAGGCCTTCCAGACCGGCGCGGGCGACGGCACGCACGCGGTGGTCGTGATCGGCTTCGAGTCCGTCGACCATCCGGTCGAGCACGAGCTCACGCTCGCGCTGCAGATCGCGCGCGAGCACGGCGGCACGCCGGACGAGCCGGCGCAGGGCGCGGGCGGCGGGTCCGCCGGTGCGTGGCGCGAGGCCTTCCTGCGCATGCCCTACCTGCGCGACATGCTCATGCGCCTGGGGATCCTCAGCGACACGTTCGAGACGGCGATCACGTGGGAGCGCTTCCCGGCGTTCCACGCGTCGGTGATGGGCGCCGTGCGAGCGGCGCTCGGCGAGCCGTGTCGCGTCACCTGCCGCTTCACGCACGTGTATCCCGACGGACCGGCGCCCTACATCACGGTGATCGCGCCGGCGCGCCGCGGCGACGAGATCGCCCAGTGGCAGGAGATGAAGGCGGCGGCGGGCGAGGCGATCATCGCCGGCGGCGGGACGATCACGCACCACCATGCGGTCGGCCGTGATCACCGCCCGTGGTACGACCGTCAGCGCCCGGACGTCTTCGCGGCCGCACTGACCGGTGCGAAGGCGGCCGTCGACCCGGCCGGCCTGCTCAATCCGGGCGTGCTTCTGGACTGAGGCGCGGCGCCCCGCGCGGGCGCATGACGAGCGCGCCGGCGAGGAAGCAGAGGGCTCCGATGAAGGTGCCGGCGTCGGCTGCCGTGGCGTTCGCGAGCTCCCCGGAATCCGGGACGACGTAGGCGCCGAGGGCCGAGATGCCGAAGGCGATCGACCCGATCATGTTCAGCCACGCGGGCCACCAGGTGCGCGACTCGGGGTCCCAGAGGCGGTCGGCCTTCGTGGTGGCGACGAGCGCGAGCGCGCTGGCGACGAGGAAGCACACCGAGCCGAAGGCGTCAGGGCGCCAGACGAGCCGCTGCTCCTGCGCGGCGCTGAGGCCGACGATCAGCGCCGAGCCTGTGCTGATGTTGAAGAAGAAGGTGCCGATGGCCTGGATGCCGGCTGCCCACCAGTCCTGCCACTCGTCGGGCCGGCGCCAGGCGCCGAGCTCGCGGGCGGCCCACTGGGTGACCCCTCCGCCGGTGAAGAAGATCGACCCGACGAAGTACGTCGCGTTGTCGGCGGTGACGCCGACGGTCTGCGCGTAGCCGGGCGCGGCGCCGAGCGCGAAGAGCAGCGCGCCGAAGCCGAACAAGCGGGCCTCGCGGCGCGCGATTCCGATCGGGGTGAGCTGGACGGCGTGCTTCATGTGGGCGCGGGAAACCTAACCGGAGCAGCAGCCATCCGCTTGACAGAGGGGGTGAGTGAGCGCATACTCACACCTGTCGCCATGGACGTACTGCAGACAACCCGCAAGCTCCAGACCGCCGACGAGCGGCGCGAGGACGTGCTCGCCGCGGCGCTGCCCCACTTCGCCGTCAAGGGCTACTACGGCACGCCGACGACGGAGATCGCGCGCTCGGCCGGCATCTCGCAGGCCTACCTGTTCCGGCTCTTCCCGACCAAGGAGGAGCTGTACGTGGCCGTCGCCGAGCGCTGCATGGACGCGGTCCGCGAGGGCTTCCGCCGCGCGGCCGCGCCGCATGCCGGCGACGAGGACGCGATGTTCGCCGCGATGGGCGACGCGTACGAGACGCTGCTCGCCGACCGCGACCTGCTCCTGATGCAGCTGCAGTCCTACGCGGCCTGCCAGGAGCCGGCGATCCGCGAGGCCGTGCGGCGCCACTACGGCCTGATCGTGGACATGGTCCGCGAGACGACCGGAGCGGAGCCGGAGCGCGTCACCTCGTTCTTCGCCACCGGGATGCTGCTGATGGTCGTCGCGGCCATGGGCGCCCACGAGCTCGACGCGCCGTGGGCCGTCGGCCTGATGGCCGGCATCGACAAGGACTGCTGAACCCTCGAGGCACGAAAGGACCGCACGATGAGTTCCGACACGCCAACTGTGAGTAATCAATCACACACTCTCGAGGGCGCCACGTTCCCGCTGGCGACGTTCCTCGTCGTCTCGGTGGCGCTCTTCATGGTCACGCTCGACAACCTCGTCGTGACCACCGCCATCCCCTCCATCCGGCTCAGCCTCGGGGCGTCGCTCGAATCGCTCGAGTGGACCGTCAACGCGTACACGCTCGCCTACGCCGTCTTCCTGCTCACCGGCGCGGCACTCGGCGACCGCTTCGGCCGGCGCCGGATGTTCGTCATCGGCGTGGCGATCTTCACCGCGGCATCCGCAGCCGCAGCGCTGGCACCGTCGGCCGGGGCACTCGTCGCTGCGCGTGGACTCCAGGGGCTCGGCGCCGCCGTCATCACCCCGCTGACGCTCACCCTGCTCTCCGAGGCGGTTCCGCAGGGCCGTCGCGGCCTGGCGATCGGGATGTGGTCCGGCGTCAGCGGTCTGGGCGTCGCGCTCGGGCCGGTGGTCGGCGGCGCGATCGTGGACGGCATCTCCTGGCACTGGATCTTCTGGGTCAACGTGCCGATCGGCCTCGTCCTGATCCCGTTCGCGGCCGCGCGCCTGTCCGAGAGCCGCGGCGCCAACACGCGGCTGGACCTGCGCGGGCTCGGCCTCGCAGGCGGCGGGCTGCTCGCGCTCGTGTTCGCGATCGTCCGCGCGAACAGCCTCGGGTGGACCAGCGCGCCGATCCTCGCCGGGCTGGCGCTCGGCGCCGGCCTGCTCACCGCGTTTCTGCACTGGGAGCGCCGCGCACCGGAGCCGATGCTGCCGCTGCGCTTCTTCCGCACGCGGGCGTTCTCGGCGACCAACGCGGTGTCGTTCGCGATGTTCTTCGGGGTCTTCGGCTCGATCTTCTT
>JADGPM010000109.1 GCA_017882425.1 Solirubrobacteraceae bacterium | reverse complement strand
CGCGGACGTCGACCCCGCCCCGTGGGCGGCGGCCGGCGCGACGTGGTGCCTGACCGGCTTCGGCCCCTCGCCCGCGCTCGCCGACGTGCGGGCCGCGATCGACGCCGGGCCCTGAACGCGAGCTGCCCGCGGGCCCGGAGATCCACCCGTACACGGGCCGGCGCGAGGTCCCTGCGCCACCACGCAGCAGGCCGGCGCGCCCGAGCGTCCGTTGCGCCGGCGATCGTGTGCCATCGCATCGGCGCGGCCGATGGAATCGCACCGGATCCGAGCAGCCGGATCCCGCGTTCCGTGGGAGGCCTTCAGCGCAGCGCGGCAGCCTTCGCCGTGCGCGGGTCCGAGCCGATCTGCTGCGCGCCGACCCAGTCGTCGAGCTCCTGCCAGCAGTCGTAGAGCCAGGCCACGCGCTCGTCGTGGTCCTCGGGGATCTCCGCGCGTGGGTGGCGCCAGAAGCGCACGCGCACCGTCGTGCCGACGAGCGCGCCGCTCCACACGTCGCTGACGTACTCGAACCCGTCGAGCCCGACATGGCCGATGACGACGACGTCCGCGCCGGCCGCCTCGTCGATCAGCGCCAGCGGGCCGCCGAGGCGCGGCGGGAGCAGGTTGTGCAAACGCGCGGCGAGCAGGCCGACCACCGGGTCGCTCGCAGCGATCGACGCCTGCGCACGTGCGAGCTTCTCCGGGGTGTAGCGCGTGCCCTCGGGATAGACGAGGACGCCCTCGCGCGGGCCGAGATCCTCAGCGAGCGCGCGCACGCGGGCGGTCTCGGCGGCGGCGTCACCGGACGCGCGCCAGACGAAGCACGTCGGGATCCAGTGCCCGCCGATGTCGAGGGTCGGGAGCTTGGCCAGCTCGCGCTTGAGGACGTAGCGCAGGTCGACGCGATGCGGGCGGCTGACGAGCGCCGCCGGGAGCGCGTTGTCGATGATGCTCGCATGGCGGATCAGGAAGACCGCCGGGACGGGCTCGACGACGTCGTCGCCCTCGACCGCGAACCTCAGCCCGAAGATCCGGCGCACGCCCGCGAGCTGACCCGCGGCCCAGCCGGCCTGCAGGTCGTAGACGCGCCGCCGGCGCGCCGGCGAGTCGCCGCGCAGCGGCCCGCCGGTGCGCAGCCAGGCCCACCCGAGGCCCACCACGCCGAGCAGGTCGCGGAACAGGAACCACCAGGCGAAGGCGACGATCCGTACGGCCATCCACGGCTTGCGGCGGCGCACCCACAGCGCGAGGTCGGCGAGCGCCCCGCCCGCCAGCAGGACGGGCGACAGGATCGTCACGAGGACGAGCAGCAGCACCTCGGCGAGGATCGTCGCCGTGAGCCGCGCGGCCCGTGCCCCGGCCGGCCCTTCAGGTGCGAGCAGCGACAGGGCGGTGCGTCAGTTCCGGCGCTCGGATGCGGTGCGGTGCGCCATGGGCGGAGACGGTACTCCGCGCGGCCCCACCGCGCGACACGCGCTACGTCGGCTCGGGCTCCATGCGGATCGCGCCGCACGGGCATTCCTGCGCACAGATGCCGCAGCCCTTGCAGAAGTCCAGGTCGAACGCGTAGCCGTCGGCGGTGTCGACCTTCAGCACCGCGTTGTCCGGGCACACGCCGTAGCAGTTGTCGCAGCCGAAGCAGTTGCCGCACGAGAGGCAGCGGCGCGCCTCGAACAGCGCGTTGGACTCGTCGAGCCCGAGCGCGACCTCGTCGAACGTCGAGCTGCGGCGGATCGCATCGAGCTGTGGCGCGACGGTCTTGGGCGCGTCAGCGTAGTACCAGGGGTTGAGCTGCTCGAAGGTCGCGAGCTCCGCGCGCTCGGGGTGCACGTACTCCTCGCCGCGCAGCCAGGCGTCGATGTTGCGCGCCGCCTGCTTGCCGTGCCCGATTCCGACGGTCACGGTCCGCTCGGCGGGCACCATGTCGCCGCCCGCGAAGATCCCGGCGTGGCCGGTCATCATCGTCGGCCCGACCTGCACGACGCCGTCCTCGATCTCCAGGCCGGGTACCCCGTCGAGCAGCGAGAGGTCGGCCTCCTGGCCGAGCGCCAACACGAGCGAATCCGCCTCCAGCTCCTCGAGCTCCCCGGTCGGCTGCGGGAAGCCGGTCTCGTCGAGCTCCATCTTCTCGAGGACGAGCCGGCCCTCGTCGGCCTGTCGGATCGTCGAGAGCCACTTCATCATCACGCCCTCGTCGAGCGCCTCCTCGACCTCGAAGTCGTGCGCGGGCATGCGGTCGCGGGTGCGGCGGTAGACGACGATCGCCTCCGTCGCCCCCAGCCGCCTGGCCGTGCGGGCGACGTCCATCGCCGTGTTCCCGCCGCCGTAGACGACGACGCGCCGGCCGAGCAGCGGGCGCTCCTCGCCCTCCATGCTGCGCAGCAGCGACACGGCATCGAGGATGTGCGCCGCCTCGCCCGCGGGGATGTACGCGCGCTTGCCGATGTGCGCGCCGACCGCCAGGAAGGCGGCGTCGAAGCCGCCGTCGGCCATCGCCGCGCGGACGTCGGAGACCTTGCTGTCGAGCTCGAGCGTCACTCCGAGGTCGAGGATCCGCTGGATCTCGGCGTCGAGGACGTCGCGCGGCAGCCGGTACTGCGGGATGCCGAAGCGCATCATGCCGCCGGCCATCGGGCCGGCCTCGCGGATCGTGACCGCGTGCCCGCGGCGCGTCAGGTGGTAGGCCGCCGAGAGCCCCGACGGGCCGGCGCCGACGATGAGCACGCGCCTGCTGGTCGGCGGCGCGTCCGCGGTCAGCTGCCAGCCCCGCTTCAGCGCCTCGTCGCCGAGGAAGCGCTCGACCGAGTTGATGCCGACGCTGCTGTCGAGCTGCGCGCGGTTGCAGGCGGTCTCGCACGGGTGGTAGCAGACGCGCCCCATCACGGCGGGCAGCGGGTTGTCCTCCACGATGCGCCGCCAGGCGGCCTCGTAGTCGCCGGACTCGGCGTGGTAGAGCCACTCCTGGACGTTCTCACCGGCCGGGCAGGCGTCGTTGCACGGCGGCAGTCGGTGGGTGTACACCGGGCGCTCGTCGCGCCAGGAGCCGGTGTGGTTGGCGCGGCTCGAGCCGACGTCCAGCGTGATCGCGAACGGCTTGTGCATCAGGCCTCCTCGCCGGGCTCGCCGAGCAGCCCGAAGCGGCGGATGTTGCGGTCGGCACCCGCTTGGATGCGCGCGATGACCGCCGTGTTCTCCTGCGGGCGAAAGAGGTGGGCGAAGCGCTTCTGGGGGCGGAGATAGTCCTCGACGGGCAGGTGCCGGCGGATCTTCGAGACCCCGGTCACCTCGCCGTCACGCGCCTCGAAGACCGGAAAGATGCCGGACTCCTTGGCCAGGCGGGCGATGCGGATCGTGTCCTTGGAGGCGGTGCCCCAGCCGAGCGGGCACGGCACGAAGACGTGCAGGTAGCGCGCGCCGCGCAGCTCCATCGCCGTCTGCACCTTGGCCTCGAGGTCGTGGAGCTCAGCGACGGTCGCCGTCGCGACGTACGGGATCTCGTGCGCCATCGCGATCAGCGGGGCGCTCTTGCCCTGGCCGAAGACGTTCCCCGGTTCCGGGCCGACCGCCTGCGTGGTCGCCGTGCGCGCGGCCGGCGGCGTGGCGCCCGAGCGCTGCACGCCGGTGTTCATGTAGGCCTCGTTGTCGTAGCAGATGTAGAGCACGTCGTCGTTGCGCTCGAACATCCCGGACAGGCACGCGAAGCCGATGTCGACGGTGCCCCCGTCCCCGCCCTGTCCGACGACGCGCACGTCCTCGCGGCCCTTCGCGCGCAGCGCGGCGGCGATGCCGGTCGAGACGGCCGGGGCGTTGCCGAACAGCGAGTGGACCCAGGGGATCTGCCACGAGGTCTCGGGGTAGGGCGTCGAGAAGACCTCCAGGCAGCCGGTGGCGTTGGCGGCGATCAGCTGCCCGTTCGTGGCGCGCATCGCGGCGTCGAGCGCGTAGCGCGCGCCGAGCGCCTCGCCGCAGCCCTGGCAGGCGCGATGGCCGCAGGTGATCGAGTTCGTGCGCTCCTCGCCGGCCTGGAGCGAGCGCTGCTCGGGATCGAGCAGCCGGTTGCCGGCCGCGAAGCTGCCGGTCTGGTAGTAACGGATCGCCGGGGCGCGCATGAGGATCAGACCGCCCGCGACGCGACGGCGCCGATGTCGCGCAGGATGTTCTCGGCGTGCGGGCCGGAGGTGCGCGAGCTGCGCGTGCGCTCGAGCTCGCGGTTGACGACGTCCCAGTCCATGTCGAGGAAGGTCAGCGGCTCGAGCCGGTCGGCGACGGCGTCGCGGAAGAGGCCGCGCAGCGAGTCCTTCGTGATCGGGCGCCCGCCGAGCCCCGCGATGACCGTGGAGCCGTGCAGCTGGATCCCCGACAGCGCGCTGCGCACGTTCTCCGAGACGATCCCGCCGATGCCGACCGCGAGCGCCTTCTCCAGCACGACGACGCGGTGGGCGTGCCCGAGCGCCGCGCGCACCGCCGTCAGCGGGAACGGGCGGAACGAGCCGATCCCGACGACCCCGATGCTGACGCCCTCCTCGCGCAGCTCGTCGACGACGTCCTCGATCGTCCCGAGCACGGAGCCGAGCGCGACGACGATCGTCTCGGCGTCCTGCGCGCGGTACTCGCGCACGAGCCCCCCGGAGCTGCGCCCGAAGGCCTGCTCGAAGTCCGCCGCGATCTGCGGGATGAGCTCGAGCGCCTGGAGCTGCTTGGCGTGCGCGAGGTACTTGACCTCCATGAACGCCTCCGGCCCGACCATCGCGCCGATCGAGACCGGCTCGTCGGGGTCCAACACCTGGCGCGGGACGAACGGCGGCAGGAACGCGTCGACCTGCGCCTGCGCGGGGATGTCGATGCGCTCGAAGGCGTGCGTGAGGATGAAGCCGTCCATGCAGACCATCACCGGCGTCGAGAGCTCCTCGGCGAGCCGGAAGGCCTGGACGTGCAGGTCGACGGCCTCCTGGTTGGTCTCCGCGTAGAGCTGGATCCAGCCGGAGTCGCGCTGGGACATCGCGTCGCTGTGGTCGTTCCAGATGTTGATCGGCGCGCCGATCGCGCGGTTGGCGACCGTCATCACGATCGGCAGTCCCAGGCCGGAGGCGTTGTAGAGCGCCTCGGCCATGTACAGCAGGCCCTGGCTGGCGGTCGCGGTGTAGGCGCGCGCGCCGGTCGCCGAGGCGCCGATCGCCACCGACATCGCCGCGAACTCGGACTCGACGTTGACGAACTCGCAGGGCGCCAGCTCGCCGGACTTCACGAGCTGCGAGAGGCCCTCGACGATGTGCGTCTGCGGCGAGATCGGGTAGGCGCAGATGACCTCCGGCCGGCACAGCGCGACGGTCTCCGCCACCGCGCGCGAGCCCTCAAGCTGTCGCAGCATCGGCGAGCTCCCGCATCTCTTCGGTGACCCAGGTGTGGGCGGCGCGCGCGGCGGCGATGTTGCCCTCGCCGACGGCGCCGGGGAACCGCTCGCCGATGGCGTGCGCCACGGCGTCCAGCGAGATAAGGCCGCTGAGCGCGGCGAACCCGCCCAGCAGCGCGGCGTTCCCCATCGGGCGGCCTGTGTGCTCGCGCGCGAGGTCGCTCGCCGGAACGGTCAGCAGCCGCTCGCTGCGAAAGCCGGTGACGAAGTCGCCGAGCCCGAGGTCGCGGAAGGTGCGCGCCGTGTTGATGAGCATGTAGCCACCGGGGCGCAGCCCGCCGAAGACGTCGACCTGGTGCAGCAGCGTGGGGTCCTGGACGATCAGCGCGTCGGGCTCGACGACGGGCTCGCGCACGCGGATCGGCCGGTCGTCGATCCGGCAGAAGGAGACGACGGGGGCACCGGTGCGCTCGGAGCCGAAGCTCGGGAACGCCTGGGCGTGGCGGCCCTCCCCGAACGCGGCGACCGACAGGAGCTCGGCCGCCGTGACGACCCCCTGGCCTCCCCGGCCGTGGATGCGGACCTCGAACACGTGCGCCGCATGCTCCCGGCTGCTCTCGCCGGGCGCAGCGGGGTGAACTACGGACGCGATTCGAACAGCGCGCACCACGCGCCGATCGCGACGCCCCAGCGGCGCACGTACTCCTCCTCGCGCCCGCGGTACGCCGCCAGGCCGGCGCCGAGCTCGCGCATGCAGGCCAGCGGATCGCGGGCGCGCAGCTCGACGGCGTCGACGACCTCCCAGAGCCACTCGTTCACCGAGATCCCGGGCGCCTCCTTGACGAGGTTGACGAACGGGTCGCTGGCGCGCTGATGCTCGACCAGCGGGCGCCCGCAGGTGATCGCCAGGCCCAGGTGCCGGCAGATGCGCTGCACCGCCAGGCCGCACCAGATGTCGTCGAAGCGCCCGAAGGGCGAGTCGCGACCCATCAGCGGGTAGTACATGAGGCACGCCACCTCGCGGCGGACCGCGACGTTCATCCCGGACATCGGGAAGTACTGCGCGGCGGGCATGACGCGTGTCGCGATCCGCGTGAGCTCGCCGTCGCCCAGGTGCGGCGCGCCGGCGAGCGCGTGGATCGCGTCGACGTCGGGCGTGTGCGTCCAGAGCCCGACCGAGACGACCGTGTCGGTCAGCGTGCCCAGGTTGCGGTAGGGCAGACCGCGCAGGCGCATCCCGGGGATCGTGCTCTGCCACGCCGGGGTGGCCTCGAGGTTGCGCCGGTGCTCGCCGACGAAGTCCGGATCCAGCGGGTAGCAGTCGTCGTCGACGGTGAAGATCGTCTGAGCCCCGTCCGTCCAGGCCTTCCAGAAGCCGAACGCGCGGACGGCGCTGTCCATGCGGGAGATGATCCACGGCTCCGGGAGCAGCGCGTCGATCTCCGCCCAGCTGAAGACCTGCACCCGATCCCCCTGCGCGGCGAAGCGCGCGGGCAGCTCGAAGGTGATGGCGGGGCTGTCCTCGACCACGACGATCCGGTCCCACGGCCACGGGTGCCACGCGTCGAGGAAGGCGACGAGTCGCTCGGGGCCGTTGGTGGGGATGACGAGCGTGTTCACAGCTGCTCGCGGACGTACGCCGGGATCGGTTCGCACGGCGCGGCGACGAGGTCCTCGCCCTCGAAGAACCACCGCTCGAACTCGTCGCCCTGGGAGCGGTTGTGCCAGCCGTGCCCGCTGCGCAGGTCGGCCGGGCTCCAGGTGCGCGCCGCAGCCGCGCGATGGCGCTCGCGGCACACGTCGTAGTCGGCGCGATGCAGGTGCACGAGGATGAGCTCCGGGTCGGGAGGCTGGGCGCGGAAGCGCCGCTCGACGTGGAAGCCCTTCTCCCAGGTCAGCGGCGTGCGTGCCAGGAGGCGCTTGTCGTAGTCGACGGCGCGATGCCACGAGCCGCGCTGGGCGAGGACGGGCCTGCCGGGCTCCAGCGGCGGCTCGCTGTCGGGGTGGTGGATGACGTTGAACCCCGTGCAGCGCGCGGTGAGGCCCTCCAGCGCGTCGACGTACGCGCCGAGGTCGGCGTAGCGCCGCGGGTCGGCGATCACGAGCTCGTCGGCCTCGGTGAAGAGGACCGTGTCGTACGACGCGAGCAGGAACCGCTGGAAGCGCTCGACGGTCGAACGCAGCCACGCGTGGTCGAAGCTCTCCGTGCGGTGCACGGCGATGACGTTGCAGCGGCCGTCCAGGCCGGTGGTGCTGCCGTCGGTGGTGCCGTGGTCCAGGACGTAGATGTCCCGGGGCTCGAACGAGCGCGCGTAGTGGTCGAGCCAGATCGGCAGGAAGACGCGCTCGTCCTGGGCGATCGTGAACACCGCCCTGGACCGCGCGCCGGCGCGCGGCACGTGCACCTCGGTGCCGGCGAGCTGCAACTCCAGCTCGGGCAGGTCGAACCGCCCGCCCGCGGCCGTCAGCGCAACGGCCGACACCCGGATGCTCGTCCCGGCGGCGCCGGTCAGGTCGACCTCGGCCTCCCAGCCGGAGCGCTCGCCGTGCTCGACGGCGGGGTGCGCGGCCTCGACGTCCGGGCGCGGCAGCCCGTGCTCGGCGACCGCCGTGACGACGCCGTCCACCAGCACGAGGACGGCCTGCAGCGGGCCGGCCCCGTCGAGCGCCCAGCCGGAGACGCGCAGGGGCCCGCGCGTGACGGTCTCGCCGCCCACCGGTGTCTCGATCGTCGCGCCGACCAGCGTCATCGCGGCAGAAGGTAGTGCAACCCCCGCAACGCTCCGCGCCGGGTGGAGTACGTGTTGGCGGCCGCCGCGCCACGTGCGTGCGCAGACGGCGCGGGCTCCGTCCCGCTCCGTCACACTGGCCGTGCCAGATCCCCGTCCCGAGGAGTTCCATGTCCCGTCGCATCCAGGCGCTCGCGCGCCCGGCCATCGTCGTGCTCGCCGCCGCCGCCCTGCTGGCGCCCGCCGCGACCGCGCAGGCAGCCAGGCCGCGCACCGCGCCCGCCGGCCTGGGGTTCTACACCCCGCCCAAGCCGCTCCCCGCGGGCCGCCACGGGGACCTGATCTGGTCGCGCACCGTCACCGGCGCCGACGCGCTGGCGCACGGCGCGAAGACGACGCTCGTCCTGTACCGCTCGAACGCCCTCAGCGGCAAGGCGATCGCCGTCTCGGGCACGGTCACGATCCCGAAGGGCAAGGCGCCCAAGGGCGGCTGGCCGATCATCAGCTGGGCGCACGGGACGACCGGCTCGGCCGACGTCTGCGCGCCCTCGCGCGACTCCCTGGGCAACCCCGCGCACGCGTACATCTCGTACGTCAACCCCGTGCTGGACGGCTGGCTCCAACGCGGCTACGCGATCGTGCGCACCGACTACGAGGGTCTCGGCACGCCGGGCCCGCACCCCTACCTGATCGGGCACTCGGAGGGCCGCGGCGTGCTGGACATCGCCCGTGCCGCGCGCAAGCTCGACCCGCGGATCGGCCGGAAGCTCGTGATCGCCGGCCACTCGCAGGGCGGCCAGTCCGCGCTGTTCGCGGCCGCTGATGCGAAGACGTGGACGCCGGAGCTGCAGCTGCGCGGCGTCGCGGCGTTCGCTCCGGCCTCGAACATCACGGGCCTCGTCGCGGCGGCCAAGGTGCTGACCACGCCGAGCGGCCTCTCCGGCCTGGGCGGCATGATCCTCGACTCGGCGGTGACCGCCGCCGGCGTCAACGCCGCGGACGTCGCATCGCCCGAGGCCGTCGCGCTGCTCCCGCAGGTGCAGACCAAGTGCCTGCCGCAGCTCAGCGCCGCCGACTCGTGGGGCGCGCTGGCACCGGCGTCGATCATCCGCGACGGCGTGGACCTCTCGAAGCTCAACGGCGTGCTCGACGGCATGGACCCGACGCTGAAGATCGCCGCACCCGTCCTGCTGATCCAGGGCGAGAACGACACGACCGTCTTCAAGGTCTACACCGACGCGCTCGACACCCGGCTGGTGGCCAAGGGCGACACGGT
>JADGPM010000108.1 GCA_017882425.1 Solirubrobacteraceae bacterium | reverse complement strand
TGCCCGAGATGGGCGACTTTCGCTGGCTCACCGTCGGCCCCGCCGGCCAGCCCGACATCGCGCTCGTGCTCATGACGATCCCCGAGCCGCCCGTCTTCGAGCGCGAGACGCACGACCAGATCGAGAGTCTGATGGCCAAGGGCGTCGCCGGCGGCCTGTTCATGGCGACCGACGACTGCCAGGCGACCTACGAGGAGCTGTCGGGCCGCGGCGTCGAGTTCGTCGACCTGCCCGAGCAGCGGCCCTACGGCATCGACGCCTCGTTCCGCGACCCGTCGGGCAACAGCATCCGCCTCGTGCAGTCGACGCCCATGTGAGGCGCAGGCTGGCGCGGCGGTGCCGGTCCGGGATACGGTGCGCCGATGCCCTCGCCCGCCGCACGTGAACGCGTCGACGCCGTCGTCGTCGGCGCGCGCTGCGCCGGGTCGGCGGCGGCCATCGCCATGGCGCGCGCGGGGCGCCGGGTGCTCGTCGTCGATCGCGCCGGCTTCCCCTCCGACACGCTCTCCACGCACCTGAACTTTCCCAGCGCCGTCGCCGAGATGCAGCGTCTCGGCGCGCTGGAGCGGATCCGGCGCTCCGGGGCGCCGGAGTGCCGCGAGGGCATGGTCGCCGCGGACGGCGTCGCCTGCATCCAGCACTTCGAGCCGGTCGACGGGATCGACTACGCGCTCTGCAACCCGCGGCCGGCCTTCGACCTGGCGATGGTCGAGACGGCACGCGAGGCCGGGGCGGAGGTCCGTGAGCGCACGGCGCTCGCGGACGTGCGCTGGAACGGCGGGCGGGCCGTCGGCGCGCGCCTGCGCGGGCGCGACGGCGGCGAATACGACGTCGACGCGGCGCTCGTGATCGGCGCCGACGGGCGCGGCTCGACGACGGCCGACCGCGTCGGCGCGGCGGTGCCCTACCGGGGCTCGCGCAACGACCGCGGCCTCGCGTTCTTCTACGCCGACGATCCACACGCCGGGACGGCCTGGCGCGGGCGCGTGCTCCAGCTGCGCGCCGGGCTCACCCACACGCTCGTCTTCCCCTGCCCCGACGACCGGATGCTCGTTCTCTTCATGGGCCCGGCGAGCGAGATCGGCGCGTTCCGCAGGAACCCGCACGGCATGTGGGACCGGCTGCTCGCCGAGAACCCGCTCGCCGCCGAGCGCGTCAGCGGCGCGACGAACCTCACGAAGCTGCGCAGCACCGGCAGCGTCGCCGCGTTCTACCGCCGCTCGAGCGGGCCGGGCTGGGCGCTCGCGGGCGATGCGGGGCACTTCAAGGACCCGGTGATCGGCCAGGGGATGCGCGACGCGATGCGCTTCGGTCGCGTGCTCGGCGAGGCCGCCGCCCCCGTCATCGACGATCCGCGCCGGCTCGACGCCGCGCTGCTCGCCGCCGAGCGCCGGCGCGACCGCGAGTGCGCCGCGAGCTACCACTGGGGCAACAAGGAGTCGCGCATCACGCCGGTCTCGCCGCTCCTGAAGGAGGCGCTGCGCGAGTTCGACCGCGCGCAGACCCCGCACCTCATGCACATGTTCGACCGCGTCCGGCCCGCCCACCACGTGCTGCACCCGTTGCGCGGAGCGACGCTCGCCACGCGCGCGATGCTGCGCCGTGGAACCGACCGCCGCGCGCTCCTGCGCGAGCTGCGCGAGGAGCTGCGCATCGACGCCGACACGTGGCGGGAGGAGCTGACGCGCCCCTTCCGCCCGACCCGGACGTGGGCCTCCGAGCGCCCCGGCTACGAGGTCCCGGGCAGTGCCGGCGCGCGGCCCGTCACGGCCGCGCCGGACGCCCCGGCCGTGGTGGCGTGATGGGGGAGACCCGCCGGGTCGTCGCCGTCCAGCTCGCCGTTCGCCTCGGCGACGTGGAGGGCAACCTCGCGCACATCGAGGACATCGTCGGGCAGGCCGCGCGCGAGCACGAGCCGGACATGATCTTCCTGCCGGAGTCGGCGACGACGCCCAACGTCAACCACCGGGCGATGGCGCGATGCGTGCGTGCGGTCGACGGCGCGCCGCTGGCGACCTACAGGCGGCTGGCTCGCACGTACGGCTGCATCGTGGGCGCCGGCGCCCTCTCGATCCGTGGGCGCGACGCGCGCGGCACGTACTTCGTCTGCGAGCCCGATGGTGCGGTGCATCTGCACGACAAGGATCAGCCGACGATGTGGGAGAACGCCACATACGCGCCGGGCAGCGACCCCGGGACGATGCGCCTGTCCGGCGGCGACGTCATCGGCTGCGCCAACGGCTTCGAGTGGGCGCGCTCGCGCACCGCCGCGCGCCTGCGCGGCCGCGTGCGGCTCGTCGCGGGCGGCATGTGCTTCCCGTCGTTCCCGAGATGGCGGGCGACGAAGCGCTACTTCTGGGACCGCGAGCACGCCACGATGCTGCAGCTCGCGCGCGAGACGCCCGGTCGCATGGCGCGCGTGGTCGGTGCCCCGGCCGTTCATCCGTCGCACGTGGGCGAGGTCACGATGGAGACGCCGTTCGCTCCGGGAGTCGGCTGGCCCACGATCATGGTCGGCGAGACGATGATCACCGACGCGGACGGCGCCATCCTCCAGCGGCTCGCCTACGAGGACGGCGAGGGCTACGTCTGCGCCGACGTCGCCTGGGAGGACCCGCGGCCCCGCGACCCGGTCCCCTCGACCTTCTGGATGACGTCGCTGCCGATCAGCGTGCACGGCGTCTGGTACGCCGAGAACGCGCGCGGCCGCGCGCACTACGTCGTCAAGCACCGGCTCGGCCGCCACCCCTTCCAGCACGATCCCGGCTACGGGTCCGACATCCCGGACGACGTGCCCGCGGACGGGATGCCGGCACCGACGACGTAGCATCGCGGCCATGGGCCGCGGCTTCTCCGTCATGGGCGTCGTCAACGTGACGCCGGACTCCTTCTCCGACGGCGGGCAGTGGCTCGACCCGGCCGCCGCGATCGCCCATGGCCGCGAGCTCGCCGCCGAGGGCGCCGCGATCCTCGACGTCGGCGGCGAGTCCACCCGGCCGGGCGCCGAGCCGGTCGGCGAGGCCGAGGAGCTGCGCCGCGTGATCCCGGTGATCGAGCGGCTCGCCGCAGCCGGCGGCGCGGCGATCAGCATCGACACGACCAAAGCGGCCGTGGCGCGCGCCGCGCTCGCCGCGGGGGCGAGCTACGTCAACGACGTGACCGCGCTGCGCGCAGACCCCGCGCTCGCCGCGGTGGTCGCCGAGGCCGGCTGCGACTGCTGCCTGATGCACATGCAGGGCAGCCCGCGCACGATGCAGGAGCACCCGCACTACGACGACGTCGTCGGCGAGGTGGTCGCGTTCCTCGAGGAGCGGGTCGCGTTCGCGCTCGCGGCCGGCATCGCCGCCGAGCGCATCCAGGTCGATCCGGGGATCGGCTTCGGCAAGACGCTGGAGCACAACCTCGAGCTGCTGCGGCGCCTGAACGAGATCGCTGCACTCGGCCACCCCGTCGTCGTGGGCGTCTCGCGCAAGTCGTTCCTCGGGCGCATCACCGGCCGCGAGGTCGCCTCCGAGCGCGTGGCGGCGACGGTCGCGGCCAACGTCCTGGCCTACGAGCGCGGCGCGTCGGTGTTCCGCGTCCATGACGTCGCTCCGACGGTGGATGGGCTGCGCGTGGCGAGTGCTACGTTGCGCGGCGATGACGCCTGACGAGCCGGTCGACCCCGACGAGGACTTCGACGAGATCGACGACGACGAGTTCGAGGACGAGGACCTCGAGCGCACCGCGGTCACCGTCGAGGTGACCGGGCTCTCGCTGTACACCCATCACGGGGTGACCGCCGCCGAGCGCGAGATCGGCCAGCGCCTGATCCTCGACCTGCGCTTCGACGCCGGCGCCTGCGACGCGACGGTCACCGACCGCGTCGAGGACACCGTCGACTACGGCCGCGTCTGCGACGTCGTCGCCCTCGAGGCCCAGCGCCGCTCGTACAAGACGCTCGAGGCGCTCTGCACCGCGATCGCCGACCGGCTGCTCGGCGACTTCGAGACGAGCGAGGTCTGGGTCAAGGCCACGAAGCCCGAGCCGCCGATCGCGCTCCCGGTGGAGTCGGTGTCCGTCGAGGTGTGGCGGACCGCCGCCGGCGGCTGACGATGGGCGCGAGCGAGTTCGACCGGGCGACCGCGGTCGCAGCGCTCGGCGACGGCGCGTACGGCGCCGACTGCAGCCCGGACTGGTCGGCGCCGCGCGGCCCCAACGGCGGGTACCTCGCCGCGATCGTCACGCGGGCGATGCAGGCCGAGCTCGCCGACCCCACGCGTCCTGCGCGCTCGCTGACGCTGCACTACCTGCGACCGCCGCGGGACGGTCAGCTGCGCATCGACGTGACGATCGAGCGCGCCGGCAGGCGCCTGTCGACGCTGAGCGCGCGCGTGAGCCAGGAGGGACGGCTCTGCCTGCTCGCCCTGGCGGCGTTCTCGGAGGGATTCGACCGGACGGTCACCTTCGCCGCGCGGATGCCGGACGCGCCGTCGTGGGAGTCGATCGAGCCGTTCCCGCCGTTTCCCGGGATGCCGGAGATCGCCCACCGGATCGAGATGCGCCCCGCGCTCGGCGCGCCGCCCTTCAGCGGCGCGGCCGAGGCGGTGACCGGCGGGTGGCTGCGGCTGCGCGAGCCGCGCGCGCTCGACGAGGCGGCGCTCGCCCTCTACGCCGACGCGTGGCTGCCGGCGCTCTTCCCGCAGCTGACGAGCCCCGTGGGCGTTCCGACGATCGACCTGACGATCCACTTCCGCGCCCCCGAGGCCGTCGCGCTCGCCGACCCGGGCGCCCCGGTGCTCGGGATCTTCCGCTCCACGACCGCCGCGGAGGGCCTGATCGAGGAGGACGGCGAGCTCTGGTCGCCGGACGGCGTCCTGCTGGCCCAGAGCCGCCAGCTCGCGCTGCTCGTCCCGCTCGGGGACCGGTCGTGATCGGATACCTGGGGCTCGGCTCGAACGTCGGCGACCGGCGGGCGAACCTCCAGGCCGCCGTCGACGCGCTCGGCGCCCACGACGTGCAGGTGCTCGCATCGTCGAGCACCTACGACACCGACCCTGTCGGGCCGGTGCAGGACCAGCCCTCGTTCCTGAACGCGTGCGTGCGCATCGACACGACGCTCGCGCCCGAGGCGCTGCTCGACGCCTGCAAGGCCGTCGAGCGCGAGCTCGGCCGCGACCTCGAGGGCGGCGTGCGCTGGGGCCCGCGCCCGATCGACGTCGACGTCCTCCTGCTCGGGGACATCGAGCTCGACGGCGAGCGCCTGACGCTGCCGCACGCCCAGGCGACCTCGCGGCGCTTCGTGCTGATCCCGCTGCTCGAGCTCGACTTCGACCTGGCGACGCCGAGCGGGACGCGCCTCGGCGACGTGCTCGCCGCGATGGCGCTCGACGAGGGCGTGCGGCGCGCGGGCGCGCCGCTGCGCGTCCCCGCCCGTTAGGCCGCCGCGGGCGCCGGAGCGCCCAGCAGCTCCGCCGGGATCAGTTCCGCGGGGATCAGCCCCGCCGGCGCGTCGCCGGGGAAGTCGGGGAACAGGCCCGACGCCCACACGCCGGCCGGACGCGAGGCGATCAGCGGGCGCAGGTCGCCGAGCGTCATCAGCAGGCACACGCTCGGCGCGATCTGCAGGTCGGCGGCGTTGGGCTGCTCGCCGCCGAGCGTGCCGTCGGCGAGCCAGGCGTCGATGCGGTCCAGGTACTCGGGCAGGCGCTGGAGATCGGCCGGGTAGCGGAGCGGCGAGGCCTGGTTGGCGCGCATCTCGATGCGGGTGACGACCGGCGCGATGAGCTTCAGGACGGGTACCGGGACGGGCGGGAGCTTGGAGCCCTCCGAGTAGCACGCCATCGCCTCGGGGTGCGC
>JADGPM010000107.1 GCA_017882425.1 Solirubrobacteraceae bacterium | reverse complement strand
GTACTGCGCGTTCTCGACGCACAAGGCGCACCTGTACGCGCCCGACGAGGTCGACGCCCTGCTCGACGAGGCCGTCAGGCGCCGCGCGAAGGAGCTGCTCGTCCTCACCGGTGAGCGTCCCGAGGTCGATCCGATCGTGGCGGAGCGCCTGCGCGAGTACGGCCACGAGGACTTCACCTCCTACGTCGTGTGGACCTGCCAGCGAGCGCTCGAGCGCGGCCTCCTGCCGCACACGAACCTCGGGGTGCTCGGCCGTGAGGACCTCGGGCGCCTGCGCGAGGTCACCGCGTCGCAGGGGCTGATGCTCGAGTCGATCTCCGAGCGGCTGATGGCGACGGTGCACGCCGGGTCCCCGACGAAGCACCCGGCCCGGCGCCTGGAGACGATCCGCGCGGCGGGCGAGCTGCGGATCCCGTTCACCAGCGGGATCCTCGTCGGGCTCGGCGAGACCGAGGACGAGCGCATCGCCTCGCTCGAGGCGCTCGCCGAGGTCCAGGCCCGGTACGGCCACATCCAGGAGGTCATCCTCCAGAACTTCGTCCCGCACGAGCGCTACTACGGCCGCGAGCCGGCGCAGATCGCCGATGCGAGCGCGCAGGCCTACTGGCGTACCGGGATCGGCGTGCAGCCCGAGCTGCCGCTCCCGGACTGGGCCTGCGAGGTCACGATCGACGACATGGTGCGCCTCGTCGGCGAGGCGCGCCGCCTGCTGCCCGACGTCGGGATCCAGGTGCCGCCGAACCTCGCCGACTGGTGGCCGGAGCTGGTCGCCGCCGGCGCGACCGATCTCGGCGGCCTCAGCGCCAACGGCGACCACATCTCGCCCGAGCACCCGTTCCCCAGTCCGCATCAGGTGCGCAAGCGCCTGCTGGAGGACGGCATCGCGCTGACCGAGCGTCTCTGCGTCTACCCGCAGTACATCGACGCCGAGTGGGTCGACCAGGGCGTGCTCGACACGATCCGCCAGCGCTACTGGAGCTTCATCCCGCGCAAGGGCTCCGGCCGCAGCGAGCCGCCGCGGGCGATCCGGCCGGACCTGGTCGCCGGTGCGATCGTGAAGGGCCGCGCGGGCCAGTGGCTGACGCCCGACGAGCTGACGGCGCTGTTCGCCGAGACCCGGCCCGAGGCAATCGAGGATCTGCGCCAGGCCGCCGACGAGCTGCGCGCAGAGGTCGCCGGCGAGACGGTGAGCTTCGTCGTCAACCGCAACATCAACGTCTCGAACATCTGCACCGTCGGCTGCGCCTTCTGCGGCTTCGGGCAGGGCAAGCGCTCCCCGGAGGCCTACGAGCACGACGCGGCCGACTTCACGCGGCGCGTCACGGAGGCGATCGACTTCGGCGCCGGCGAGCTGTGCATCCAGTCGGGCATCCACCCGGACTGGCAGCTCGAGGACTACCTGCGGTGGCTGCGGCTCGCCAAGGCGACCGCCACCGGCCTGGGCGCCGACCTCCATCTGCACGCCTACAGCCCGATGGAGATCGCCCACATGTGCGACGTCAGCGGCCTGGCGCCGGCGGAGGTCTTCGCGCGCCTGGCCGACGCCGGCCTGGGCTCCACGCCCGGGACGGCGGCCGAGGTGCTCCACGACGGGGTGCGCGAGCGGATCAGCCCGAACAAGCTGCCGGTCGCCCGCTGGGTCGAGATCATCGAGGCCAGCCACCGCGCCGGCCTGCGCTCGACGTCGACGGTCATGTTCGGCCACATCGAGGAGCCGTGGGAGCTCGCCGAGCACATGCGCGTGATCCGCGAGCTGCAGGAGCGCACCGGCGGGATCACGGAGTTCGTGCCGCTGTCCTTCATCCCGTTCCACACGCTGCTGGGTCGCACGCACGGGATCGAGGAGATCAGCCGTGAGGAGAACCTCAAGCACACCGCCGTCTTCCGCCTCGCGCTCGGGCGCAGCATCACCAACCTGCAGGCCAGCTGGGTGAAGATGGGGCTGGACGCCGCGACCGAAGCCCTGCGCTGGGGCGTCAACGACCTCGGAGGGACCCTCATGGAGGAGAGCATCAGCCGCCTCGCCGGCAGCTATCACGGCGTCATGCTCGAGCCGCGCGACCTGGCGGCCGCGGCGCATGCGGCCGGCCGGCCGGCCGCCGAGCGCAGCACGCTGTACGACCTGCGCGCGCACTACCCCGTCGGCGTGCTGCCGGAGTCCGACGCGGATCACGCAGCGGTCGGCGACGCGCTCACGGTCCGCGAGGTGGCGGCATGAGCTCGAACGCCGCGGACGGCCAGGCGATCACCGCCGAGGGCCTCGAATCGCTCAAGGCCGAGCTGGCCGAGCTCGAGGGCCCTGCGCGCAACGCGCTCTCCAAGCGCATCCTCGCCGCGCGCGAGGAGGGCGACCTGAAGGAGAACGCCGAGTACCACATCGCCAAGGAGGATCAGGCGCACCTGGAGACGAAGATCCTGCGTCTGCGCGAGCGCCTGCGACTCGCCGTCGTCGTCGAGGCGGACGCCGCCGCCGCCGTGGTGAGCTTCGGCAGCACGGTCACGGTCACCGACACCGAGAGCGGCCGCGAGCAGCGCTTCACGATCGTCGGCCCGACGGAGGCGAACCTCGCGGCCGGCAAGCTGTCGAGCGAATCGCCCGTCGCGACGGCGCTCATGGGCGCTGCGCCGGGCGACACGGTCGAGGTCGACACCCCGCGCGGCGTCAAGCGCTGGACGGTCGACAAGCTGGGCGCGTGAGGCCGACGAGCCGTGTGCCGCGGACCGGCCGCTGCGGATCAGTGCGCAGCGCGCCTGGGGGCACACGTGCGGTAGTGGCGCGTGGCGCTCAGCGCACGGTGGTGGGTGAGCCGCACCGCGATCCGCACCGTGAAGCGCCCGGCGGGCAGGTTGCGCAGGTCGACGGGCGCACGCAGCTCCGCGGCGCGCCTGCGGACGATCGCGCGGCGGCCGCTGACCGCGATCGTCGCCGAGACGATGCTCATCCCCTTCGGGGCGCGCAGGTGCACGCGGAACGTCCGCCGGCTCAGGCACGCGCGTGTCCCGGGGAGGCCGACCACGACCTCGCCGATCGTGAGGCGCTTCGCCGCGGGCGGCGTTGAGGGCGGGGGCGTCGTCGTCGACGGCGGCACGAGGGCGTCCTGCCCGAGCGCCACGATCGTCGTCGCGTCGGCCGCGGGGGCGACCGCCTCGACGTTGCCCGCGCGGTCGGTGGCGACGGTGCGGAACTCGTAGGCCCCGCTGGACGGCGCGGTGTAGACGAAGGAGCCCGACGCCGAGCCCGTGGTGTCCGTGCCGACCGGCAGGAAGGCGACCTGGCCGAGCCGGCGGGCCTCGAGGCGCACCTGCGCAAGCCCGGCGGGGTCGGCGAGGCCGCGGGCCGCGCCGCTGCCGACGTCGTGCGCGGTGTAGCTCACGGTGATCGACGGCTGCTGGACGCTCTGCGGCGCGGAGGCCGCTGAGACCGGGCGCGCGTCGTCGGTCGTCATGCCACCGGGCCCGGCGTCGACGATCGCCAGCATCGCCGGCGCCTGCACCGGCGTGGTCCACCAGCCGACCTCGTCGATCGTGCCGTTGAAGGGATCCAGCAGTGCCGCCGGCGGGCCCGTCGCGCGGTCGGTGCCGATGGTGAAGGGGTCGGGCAGGGAGTCCTCGTCGCTGATCGAGCCGTTCGTGCCGGGGCCGAGCGGGGCCTGCGCCTCCAGCACGCCGTCGACATGGAGCGCGAGGCGCTGGGCGCCGACGTCGCGGGTGAACGCCAGCAGGTGGTCCCGGCCGTCGGCCACGGTGCTCGTGCCGGTCAGCTGCATGCCGCCGGAGTCCGGCCCCAGGGCCGTCCCGTCGCGCAGGAAGGCGCCGGCATGCCCGTCCTGGACCCGCAGCGCGAGCCACGGGTCCGAGTAGGTCGGGGGGCACGCGTCGCCGCATTCGCGCAGCGCCGCGACGGCGGCACGGCCGCTGGACTGCGTCGTGCGCACCCAGGCCATCACGGTGAACGACCCGCCCGCCGGGTAGAGCGTGGCGTCGTCGCTGACGAAGACGCCGCTGTCCAGCCCGTTGAAGACGAAGCCCTTCCCGACCATGCCGGGGCCGTACAGCAGGTTGCCGGCTGCCAGGCCGTCGCGGGCGCCGATCGCGTCCGTCGCGTCGCCCTCGGCGCGCCAGAGGCTCGTCAGGCCCGGGCCCGCCGGAGCGAGATCGGCGGCTCGGGCCGCCTGCGGCGCACCCGAGGCGATCGCGAGGAGCAGGAGCGTGAACAGGACGGGCGGCCGCACGCCGTTGCATCGGGCACGGGGCGCAAGCGCCTGAACGCGCGTCGCACGATCGGCCGCCGAGGGCCCCGCTCCTATGCAAAGAGGTCTTCGGAGCGTGGACGCAGCAGCGCCGCAGCCCCCGGGCCGTCGTCCGTGGTGATGTGACGGTCGAGGCCGCTGACGGCGATCGCCGGGACGCGGGAGTCCTTCCCGCGCACGAGATCGGCGGCCGCGGCGGCCTCGTCGGCGATCGCGATCCAGGTGGCGTGCAGCTCGCGCCCGTCGGCGTCCGCACGCCCGCGCCAGTCCTCCAGCGGGCCGAGCCCGGCGATCCCGATGGCGACGTCGACCTGGCCGTGGCGCCATGCACGACCGAACGAGTCGCTGATCACGACCGCCGGACGACCGGGCAGCGCCGCGCGCAGGCGGCGCGCGCTCGCGTCGGGGTCGCGCGGGAGCGTCACCAGCCGGTCCGGCGCACCGGCGTTGGAGGCATCGACGCCGGCGTTGGCGCACACGAACCCGTGGTGCGTGCGGCAGATCAGGACGCCGTGCGCCGCGCGCACGAGCTCTGCGCTCTGGCCGAGGACCACCTGCACGTGGCGCGGATCCTTGTCGTGCGTGGCCCCGAGCTCGAGCGCCCGGGCCGACGGCGTCACGTCCGCGAGGTCGGCGATCGCGCCCTCGGCCTTCGAGACGACCTTGTGCGCGACGACGAGCAGGTCGCCGGGGCCGAGCCCGTCGGCACCCGCGGCCAGCAGCAGCGACGCGAGGTCGTCGCCGGGCCGGACCTCCGGCAGCGGCTCGAGCGAGGCGAGCTGCAGCCGGCTCATGTGCGCGCCACGCGGCTCAGTGCGTCACGGGTGTAGAAGGCCGTGCGCCGCGGGGCGCGCGCGAGCGCCTCCTCCAGTGCGTCGAGATCCTCGCGCGTGTCCACGTCGAGCAGCAGCGAGGGCAGCTCGCTGACGCGCACGCTCGCGCCGGCGTCGCGCGCCAGCTGCTCGTGCCGTCCGCAGCTGTCGTCGCCGAAGCTCGGCGCGATGACGTCGGGCGGTGTCAGCAGCAGGGCGTTCGTGCCCGCGCGATGGCGGTCGGGGACGATCACGACCTCGGGGCCGTCCGAGAGCCGTTCGAGCAGCCCGTCGAGCTCCTCCGGATCCATCGCGGGGGCGTCGCCGGGCAGGAGCAGCGCATGGAACGCGCCCTCGCCGACCGCCCAGTCGATGCCCCGCTGCGCTGCCTCGCTGTGCCCGTCGGTCGGCTCGTCGGCGACCACCTGCGCGCCGTAGGACCGCGCGAGGACCTCGGCGTTGGCGTCGCCGGTGACGACGACGACGTCGTCGATCCGCCGGCATCGACGCAGCGCCTCGAGCGCGTCGGTCAGCATCCCGGTCGCCAGGGCGACGCGGTCCGAGGGCCGCAGGCCGCCCTCGGCCAGTCGCTGCTTGGCATCCGCGAAGCGCTTGACCGGGAGGACCACGACGACGCTCATGCGCCCATTCTGACGGCGTCCGCGAGATCGAGCGCCTCTGCGGCGACGGCCCGGCGCGCTGCGGCGTCGTCCATCAGGGTTCCGGCGATCCGCACCGGCAGGCTCGCGACGCCGTCGGCCTCGTCGGCCAGCAGCGCGTCGGCGACGCCGGCGTAGGCCTGGGCGATGCCCGCCGTGGTCACCGGCAGTCCCGCGCCCGCCATGAAGGCGGCCGTCGGGCCCTTCAGCACCTGGCCGCCGACGATCGGTGAGACCGCGACGACGGGTGCCGGCGCGGCGCGCAGGGCCTCGCGCATCCCGGGCACGGCGAGGATCGGCCCGATCGAGATGATCGGGTTCGAGGGGCCGATCACGATCGCGCGCGCGAGAGCGAGCGCCTCCAGCACGGCGGCGGTCGGCCGCGCGGACTGGATTCCGTCAAGGGCGACGTCCTCGACGGGCCCGGCGGCGCGCTCGCGGATCATGAACTCCTGGAAGGCGGTCCAGCGGCCGGCGGTGCGCACGCGGGTGCGGACCGGCGCGTCGCACATCGGCAACACGCGTCCGCCGGCGCCGATCGTCGCGGCCAGCGCCGCGAGCGCCTGGGTGGGCGTCGCGCCGTCGTCCAGGAGCCGGCGGCGCTCCAGGCACCAGGCGAGGTCGCGGTCGCCCAGGTTGAACCAGACCTCGGCGCCCAGGTCGCGCAGGCCGTCCATCACGGCGAAGGTGTCGTCGGCGAGGCCCCAGCCGCGCTCGTCGATCCGGTCGGCGAGCCAGAAGCTCACGAGGTCGGGGTCGGGCGAGACGTGGGCGCCGTAGATGTCGATGTCGTCACCGGTGTTCGCGATGACGACGAGGTCCTCGCCGACGAGGTCGAGCATGCCGCGCGCGAGCTTTGCTCCGCCGGTGCCGCCGGCCAGGACGACGACGGGGGTCCGGGGCTGGGGCATGGCGGCGGAGTATAGATTTCCCCTCATGCGATCCGACGGACCGACGGCGCCCGCGCCGGCCCTGCCGCCCGCCGTCCGGATCCGCGAAGTCGGGCCCCGTGACGGCTTCCAGAACGAGCCCGAGGTGATCGCGACATCCGACAAGGTGCGCCTCGTGGACGAGCTCGCGCGCACCGGCCTGCGGCGCCTGGAGGTCACGAGCTTCGTGCGGCCCGACGTCATCCCGCAGCTCGCCGACGCCGCCGACGTGCTGCACGCCGTCGAGGTGCCGCCCGAGGTGAGCCTCTCGGTGCTGATCCCCAACGAGCGCGGCCTGGACAACGCGCTCGCGCTGCGCGACGCGCATCACTTCGAGCGCCCGGCGTTCGACGAGGTCAACGTCTTCCTCAGCGCGACCGAGTCGCACAACCGCGCGAACGTCAACCGCTCGGTGGCGGAGTCGCTCGCCGGGCTGGAACGCGTCCTCGGCCGCGCCCGCGAGGCGGGGCTGCGCTGCGAGGGCGTCATCTCGGTGGCCTTCGGCTGCCCCTACGAGGGGCACGTGGGGCCGGAGACGGTGTTCGCGATCGCCGAGCGGCTGATCGCCGCCGGGGCGCAGGAGATCGGCTTCGGCGACACGACCGGGATGGCCAACCCGCTCCAGGTCCGCGCGTTCTTCCTGGCGGCGCGCGAGCGCCTCGGCGCCGACGTGGAGCTCACAGCGCACTTCCACAACACGCGCGGGCAGGGGCTGGCGAACGTCCTCGCCGCGCTGGAGGCCGGGTGCGCGAGCTTCGAGTCGAGCTTCGGCGAGCTCGGGGGCTGTCCCGTGCCCGCGGGGGCCACGGGCAACATCGCGACCGAGGATCTGGTCTCGATGCTGCACGAGATGGGGATCGGGACGGGCATCGACCTCGACGCGCTGCTCGCCTGCGCGCGCGACGTGCGCGAGGTCCTCGGCCGCCCGCTGGGCAGCCACACGCTGGTCGCCGGCCCCGTCGACTGGCACTGACGCAACCGCGACGGCGTACGCTCTTAGCGGAGTCGTCGGACGGATCTCAGCGGATGATGGTGCAGTTCGTCACGTCCAAGGCCCGAAACCTCCATGCAAGGAGGCACGGCCCCGACGGCGAATGACATTCAGCAATGCTCAAGAGCGGATCCACCATGCTCGTCACCAGTGCCGCCACAGCCGCGCCCGCGCGAGGCCTTTCGCGCGCGGAGCGCAATGAGCTCGCCGACGTCCTCGCCGAGGGCGCGGTCGAGGCCGGGTTCCAGCCGATCGTCGAGCTGGCGACCGGCCGGGTCGTCGGCTGGGAGGCGCTCGCCCGCGGCCCGCGCGGGAGCAGCCTGGAGCGCCCCGATCGCCTGTTCGCGGCAGCCCGCGCCGCCGGCCGCCTGGAGGAGCTCGACTGGCTCTGCCAGCGCAACGCGCTGCGCGCTGCGCTCGACGCCGGGGTCCGCGCCCCGTGCGTGCTGTTCCTGAACATCGAGCCGGACACCTCCGGTTTCCTGCCGCTCGAGCTGCGCGACCTGTACGCGCGTGCCGGTGCGCAGATGACCGTCTGCATCGAGGTCACCGAGCGTGCACTGACCCAGCGCCCCGGGGCGCTGCTGGGCCACGTCTCCGACATGCGCGCGATGGGCTGCGCCGTCGCCCTGGACGACGTGGGCACCGACGCCGACACGCTCGCGATGATGAGCCTGCTGGCGCCCGACGTCATCAAGCTCGACCTGCAGCTCGTGCAGCGCAGCCCCGACGCCGACGTCGCCGAGGCGATCCACGCGGTCGCCGCGCAGGCCGAGCGCTCCGGCGCGCGGATCCTCGTCGAGGGCGTCGAGACGCCGGCGCAGGCCGAGGTCGGCGACGCGCTCGGCGCGACCCTCGCCCAGGGCTTCCTCTACGGGCGGCGCAACCCGATGATCTCGCTTCCGGAGGTCCCGCGGACGGCCGTCGTCACCGCCGGGCGGCACTCGGACCCGCGCGACCTCGCACCGTTCGAGCTGGCCGCCGGCTGCCGCACGCCGCGCTGCTGCACGCATGCGCTCCTGTCGGCGATGACGCGTCATCTCGAGGAGCAGGCCCGCGGCCTCGGCCGCACGGCCGTCCTGGTCGCCGCGTTCGAGCACGAGCGGCGCTTCACCCCCGAGGTGCGCGAGCGCTACGGCGAGCTGGGCGCCGAACTGGCCTTCTGCGCGATCGTCGGGCGCGACGTCCCGCTCGACCCCGGGCCGGGCGTGCACGGCGGCGGCGCCGTACCGCCGGCCGATCCGACGCGCAGCGAATGGACCGTCGCCGTCGTCGCCCCGCACTTCGCGGCTGCGCTGATCGCCCATGAGCGCCGTGAGCCGGAGCGCACCGGCGAGCCGCGCTTCGACTACGTCCTCACGTACGACCGTGAGCTGGCGACCGCGGTCGCGGCATCGTTGACCGCACGCGTCTCCGCCTGAGCCGGCGGGCCGAGGCCCGCGGGCCGGTCGCGCCGCTGCGACGCTAGGGTTCGCCGCCCACAGGAGACGGCGGACACCCGGGAGGGACTGAAGGCAATGGCGGACATCAAGAAGGTCGGCGTGCTCGGCGCGGGCCTCATGGGCCACGGAATCGCGCAGGTCACCGCGACGGCCGGCTACGACGTCGTGCTGCGCGAGGTCGACGACGCGACCCTCGAGAAGGGCATCGGGCGGATCGAGAAGCAGCTGGCGCGCGCCGTCGAGAAGGGCAAGAGCTCCCAGGAGGACGCCGATGCGATCCGCGGGCGCATCCACGGGACGACCGACTACGCCGACCTCGCCGACTGCGACCTCGTCATCGAGGCGATCACCGAGAGCCTCGAGCGCAAGCTCGAGATGTGGCGTGCCGTCGACCCGATCGTCAAGCCGGAGGCGATCTTCGCGACGAACACCTCGTCGCTCGCCGTGATCGACCAGGCGGCGGCCACGACGCGCCCGGACCGCTTCATCGGGCTGCACTACTTCAACCCCGCGCAGGTGATGAAGCTCACCGAGGTCGTGCGTGCGGTCACCACCTCGGACGAGGCATTCCAGACCGGCATCGACTTCGCCACGGCGCAGGGCAAGCTCGCGACGCCGACGCGCGACACGGCCGGCTTCATCGTGAACCGCCTGCTGGTGCCCTACATGCTCGACGCGATCCGCGCCTACGAGGAGGGCGTCGGGTCGGTCAGCGAGATCGACGAGGCGATGAAGGCGGGCGCGGGCCATCCGATGGGGCCGCTCGCGCTCTCGGACTTCGTCGGCCTGGACACGCTCGGCTCGATCTGCGACGTCCTCTGGGACGAGTTCCGCGAGCGCCGCTTCGCACAGCCGCCGACGCTGCGCAAGATGCTCAGCGCCGGCTGGTACGGCAGGAAGAACGGGATGGGCTTCTACGACTACTCCGGCGACGCTCCCGTCGTCAACCCGGGCGTCTGACGCCCACGCGATGAGCGACCTCGAGTCGGCGAACGAGCGGGCCCTCGCAGGCGGCCCCGAGCGCCATCGCGGGAAGGCCGCGGAGCAGGGCAAGCTCCCGGTCCGCGAGCGCCTCGCGCTGCTGCTCGACGAGGGCTCGTTCGCCGAGGAGGCGCTGCTCGCCAACTGGGACCAGGACGGGCTCGGCGCCGACGGCGTCGTGACCGGCGTCGGGGACGTCGACGGCCGGCCCGTGGCCGTGATGGCCAACGACCCGACCGTCAAGGCGGGCTCCTGGGGCTGGAAGACCGTCGAGAAGATCATCCGGATCCAGGAGCGCGCGCTCGCGCTGCGGATCCCGATGGTCTACCTCGTCGACTCCGCCGGGGCGCGGATCACCGACCAGGTCCTGATGTTCCCGGGCCGGCGCGGCGCGGGGAAGATCTTCCACAACGAGGTCAAGCTCTCGGGCCTCGTCCCGCAGGTCTGCGTGCTGTTCGGCCCGAGCGCGGCCGGAGGCGCCTACATCCCGGCGTTCTGCGACATCGTGATCATGCGCGACGGCAACGCCTCGATGTACCTCGGGTCGCCGCGGATGGCCGAGATGGTCATCGGCGAGCAGGTGACGCTCGAGGAGATGGGCGGCGCGCGGATGCACACCGGCACCTCGGGCTGCGGGCACATGCTCGTCAAGACCGACGACGAGGGCATCGACCTGGCGCGCCGCTACCTGTCGTACTTCCCGACGAACTGGGAGGCGCCGCTGCCCGTCGCCGAGGCCCTCGCGCCCGCGTCGAGCACGCCGTACGCCGAGATCGTCCCGGACGACGAGAACAAGCCGTTCGACATGAAGCTGCTGCTCGACACGCTCGTCGACGCCGGCTCGTTCTTCGAGGTCCACGCGCGCTGGGCGAAGGAGCTCATCGTCGGCTACGCCCGCATCGACGGTCGCGTGGTCGGGATCGTCGCCAACCAGCCGCGCCAGAAGGGCGGAGTGCTGTTCGTCGACTCCGCCGACAAGGCCGCGCGCTTCATCTGGGCCTGCAACGCGTTCGGCATCCCGCTGCTGTTCCTCGCCGACGTGCCGGGCTTCATGATCGGGACCGCCGTCGAGCGCCAGGGCATCATCCGCCACGGCGCGAAGATGATCAGCGCCGTGAGCGAGGCGACGGTGCCCAAGCTGTCGGTGATCGTGCGCAAGGCCTACGGCGCCGGCCTCTACGCGATGGCCGGTCCGGCCTTCGAGCCGGACGCGACGATCGCGCTGCCGTCGGCGTCGATCGCCGTGATGGGCCCGCAGGCCGCGATCAACGCCGTCTTCTACAACCAGCTCCAGGCGATCGAGGACGACGCCGAGCGCGCGGCGAAGACGGAGGAGCTGCGGCGCGAGTACGCCGAGGACATCGACGTCCTGCATCTGGCCAGCGAGCTCGTCGTCGACGCCGTCGTGCAGCCCGAGGACCTGCGCGGCGAGATCGCGCGGCGCTTCGCGCATGCCGCGACCAAGCGCCGCGACTGGCCCCAGAAGCGGAACGCCGTAACGCCGGTCTAGACCAACGAGGAGGAAGCCCGCCATGCGCTCGTCGATCCGCCCGCAGCTCAACCACGCGACCGTGGTCGCCTACCTGGCCCTGTTCGTCGCGCTGGGCGGCGGCGCGTTCGCGATGTCCGCGCGGCCGGCCGCCAAGAAGCAGGCGTCGACCAGGCTCGTCGCCTGCGTGGCCAAGCGCGGCGGGGCGGTGCGGCTCGTGAGCTCCAGCCGCTCGTGCCGCCGGCGCTCCGAGCGCTCGGTCACCTGGAACCGCGCGGGTCTCACGGGGCCCGCCGGGCCGGCCGGGCCGGCCGGCGCCGCCGGAGCCATCGGCGCCGCGGGCACCCCCGATCCGGCCGGGTTCTACTCGCGGACCGAGAGCGACGCGCGCTACCTGGCGGCCTCGCGCTTCGGCGGTGCGGACAAGAGCGAGCCGGTCAACAGCGGCGGCGGCGGATTCCCGAGCTGCACCGTGGGCGAGGTGATGCTGTTCGCGGGGAAGTACCCGCCCAAGGGAACCCTCTTCGCCGACGGCCAGCTCGTGTCGATCGCGAGCAACACGGCGCTCTTCCAGATCCTCGGCACGCACTACGGCGGCGACGGCACGTCGACCTTCGCCGTCCCGGACATGCGCGGCATCGAACCCGCCGGGGTCAACTACGTCGTCTGCACGCTCGGGATCTACCCCTAGAACAGGTCGCGGACGCGATCGCCGGCCGCGGGAGTCCTGTACTCCGGCAGTGTGCGGCGCGGCGGCGGCGGTGTGCTCGCGCGTGCAGCCGGACGCCGCGCGGGCGGTGGGGTGCGGGGCCGCGGCGGGGATCCCGTCCCGGGGCCGCTGAGCATGCGCATCGCGAACAGGATGACCACGGGCGCCACCGAGGCGAGCAGAAGGACCTCCAGCCAGCGCTGGCCGGCATCGGTGCCGGCGCCGAGCACGTGGATGATCGCCAGCGCGTAGGCGGCGACTGTGAAGCGATGGATCTGGCGCCAGCGCTGCGCGCCGATCTGCCGGCGAGCGTAGAACGAGAGGCCGAGCAGCGCGATGCCGTACCCGGCGATGACCCCGATGCCGGTGAAGAGCGGCCGGTAGTGGGAGCTGAACGGGACCGAGATGCCGGCGATCCCCGGCTTCAGCCACGGGTCGCCGAGCAGGCTGAGGCCGTGGACGGCCAGTGCCACGAGCCCGGCGAGCGCGATCGCCTCGTGCATGGGGCGCAGGCGGGCCTTCGCGCCGGCACGGCGCGGGAGGTTGTTCGCCATCACCAGCCCGAGGACCACCGAGCCGGTGACGCACAGCAGCGCGACGATGCCCGCCGAGCGTGACGCCAGCCACCACCCGTAGTGCAGCGGGTTCGCGCTCACGTCAGGACGTGGTGCTCTGGAGCGGTGCCTGCTGCTGGGGCTGCGGCGCCTGGACCGGCGGGGCCTGATACTGCGGCTGCGCGGGCTGCGGCGCCTGGTACTGCGGCTGGGGCTGGACGTCCTGCTGCTGGGACTGCTGGGCCTGTGGCTGGACGTCCTGCTGCTGGGGATCCTGGGCCGGCGGCACGTAGCCGTCGTTGCCGTAGTTCTGGTCGTACTGCTGCTGCGCCTGGGCCTCGGCCTGGACCTGGGCCTCGATCTGCGCGCGGGCGGCGGCGGCGCGGGCGTTGACGTCGGCCTGGCGCCTGACGGCCTTCGCGCGCTTGGCGTTGGCCGACAGCGCGGGGTCGTGGCCGCTGGCCATCTGCGCCGACAGCAGCACCAGGACGACGACGAACAATGCCGTCGTGCTCGCGATCACCGCAAGCGTCCGGCGGCTCAGAGGCTCACGTGCGAACACGAGCAACAGTGTTGCGGCTGATCATGAAGATCTGGCAAAGGAACTCTGAGAAAGCCGCAAGAACCCGTGCAGCCGGGCGCGCGCGGACTACGGGTAGACCTGCTCGCCGCTCTGGCTGTCGGTGACGAAGATCGCCACGGACGGGCAGGCCTCGGCGGCCTGCAGCACGAGCGCGTCGGGCCCGGTCCCGATGACCTCGGCGACGTCGCCGTCGAGGACGAACACGGTGGGGGCGATCTCGACGCAGTCGCCGTGTGCGGCGCACGCGGTCTCGTCGATGGTCGGAAGGAGGGTCATGCGGCCTTTCTGACAGGTTCGGTGGACGGAGTGAGGAGTGTGCGCAGCCGCGGGAGCTCCCGCGGCCGTGCGACGGCGAGCGCCGCGACGGGGGCGCCGCTGCGGAACACGACGGCCGTGAACGATCGCGCGGCCGGATCGCCGTCGATCTCGATGTGGTCGGCGCCGGCGGGATCGCCGAGGCCCTGGATGCGCACGCCGTGGACGTCGCTCCACCAGCTGGTGAGCGGCGCGGCTGCCGGCTCGTGACCGAGGATCGCGTTGGCGACCGCGCGGCCCTGGTGGGCCGCGAGCTCCCAGTGGTCACCGCCGGCGACGTCGCCCGCAGCGTGGATCTCGGGGCGCATCGTCAGCTGGGCGACGGGGGCGGGAAGCCAGTCGGCGTTCGGCTGCACGCCGATCGCGACGAGCAGCAGGTCGAGCTCAACGCGCCCGCCGTCCTGCAGGCGCAGCGCCTCGAGCCGGTCGCCCGAGCCCTCGAGCTCGGCGACGCGGGCGCCGAGCAGGACGTCGACGCCCTCCTCGCGCTGGACGCCGACGAGCCATGAGGCGAGCTCGGGGTGCAGCGCGCGCGCCAGCGGGAGCGGCTCGGCCTCGACGAGGGTCACGTGCGCGCCACGCCCGCGCGCCGTGGCGGCGACCTCCTGGCCGATCAGCCCGGCCCCGAGCACCGCCAGGCGGACTCCGGGCCGGAGCGCCTCGCGCAGGCGCACCGCGTCGTCGAGCGAGCGCAGCGTGTGGACGTTCGAGAAGCGCTCGGAACCCGGGAGCATCCGCGCGCGGCTGCCGGTCGCGATCACGAGCTGCTCGTAGCGCAGGGCCGATCCGGAGGCCAGCAGCAGCCGGCGGTGGTCGGTGTCCAGGCCGGCGGCCGGATCGCCGAGCACGAGTTCGATCTCGCGCTCGGCGTGCCAGCCCTGCGGGCGCAGCATGATCTCGTCTGCCTCCCGAGCACCCGACAGGAACTCCTTGGAGAGCGGCGGGCGGTCGTAGGGGGCGAACGCCTCGCCGCTCACGATCCGCACCGGCGCCTCGTAGCCGCCCCTGTGCAGCGCCTCGGCGCAGCGCTGGGCGGCGAGGCCGCCGCCCGCGATGACGACCCCGGCGCTCATCGCCCGGCCTCGCTCGAGGCGGCGGCGACACGCGGGCGCTCGCGGCGGCGCTCGGCGCGCTGCTGGGCGGCGGCGAGACGCGCCGCGGCGGCGCGGCCATCGTCGGAGACGGGGCGGGCCACCGGCGCGCGGCGCGGCGCGTCGTTCGAGGGCAGGATGCGGCGCAGGAACAGGAAGACGATCGGGATGCCCGTCACGAGCATGATCGCCTGCAGCCAGACCTGGCTCGCGTCGGTCCCGGCGCCGAGCGTGTGGATCACGCCGAGCACCCAGACGACGATCGTCGCGCGGTGCATCTTGCGCCAGAGCTTCGCGCCGATGCGCTTGCGGGCGTAGAAGGTCAGGCCGAGGAACGCCGCGAGGTAGCCGGCGATGACGCCGAGGCCGGTGAAGCCGGGGCGGTAGTTCAGCGTGAAGGGGATCGCGATGTTCGACAGCGTCGGGTGCATGAACGCATCGCCGAGCAGCGTCAGGCCGTGGACGCTGATCGCGACGAGCCCGGCGAGCGCCGTGGACTCGTGGACGGCCAGGAGCTTGCGCTTCATCCCCGGCCTGCGCGGCAGGCCGTTGGCCATCAGCAGACCGATGATCACGGAGATCGAGATCGCGGTCAGGGCGACGACGCCCGCGGATCGCGAGGCAAGCCACCAGCCGTAGTCGAGAGGGTTGGGTCCGGTCATCGGGGTGTCTTTCCGTTCATGCGGAGGGTCACTCGGGGGGCCGGCTCGAGCCGGCCGATGCGGTCGACCTCGCCGTGCTCGTCGATCGTCAGGCCGCCGTGGCGGGCCAGGACCAGGCGGGCACCGCTCGGTCCGGAGAGGAGCGCGGCCTTCGCCAGCGCCTCCGCCTGGACGGCGGTCGGCGCGAGCGCCGTGGCGGCGACCAGGCCGGTGAAGGCCGGCTCGCCGGTCGACGGGTCGATCATGTGGTGGGAGATGCGCCCGTCGGCCTCGCGCCAGATGCGCGAGCGCAGCCCGGACGTCGCGACCGCGCCGTCACGGACGCGCACGGTCTCGAACATCTCGCCGGTGAAGGGGTGCTCGACCTCGACGTCGCGGACCAGGCCGGCGCTGCCGCCGATGCGCAGGTCGCCGCCGCAGTCGACGGCCCAGGCGTCGAAGCCGTCGAGCATGGTGCCCGCGAGGTCCGCCGCGTGACCCTTGCCGCTGCCGCCGGTGTCCAGGCGCATGCCTGCGGGCCGGACGATGACGCCCGCGGCGCAGTCCACGTGGACCTGACGCCACGGGGCGCCGGGGCGGCTGCTCGCGGGCCGGCGTGGCGTGTCGCCCAGGGCGCCGAGCGCCTCGTGCAGATCGACGCGGCGGTTGCGGTCCCAGGACTCGCGGTAGCCCGCGGCCTCGAGCGCGTCGAGGAGGGTGGGGTCGACGAGGCCGTCGGTCAGCTCGGCCGCCTCGAGGGCGGCGCTGACGGCGCTGCGCAGCAGGTCCGATGCGGGGACGCGCTCGCGCGGGTCGGCGTTGAGCCGGCTCAGCTCCGAGTCGGGGCGAAAGCGCGAGAGCGTCTCGTTGTAGGCGTTCAGGAGCGCCTCGACGCCGTCCGCGGCCTCGGAGGGGGTCGCGAGCCCGTCGCGCGTCGGGTTGCCGACGACGATGCGCATGTGCGTCCCCATGAGCGGGAACTCGCGATCCGCCGGAGCGAGGTCGTGGGTGGTGGGCTCGGTCATCATCTGCTCTGAGTGTGCGGGTCGCGGTCCGAAGGAGCGATCAAGCGGGGTGAAAGACTTGGAAAAGGCCCTGGAACGCTCAGGAGGTGGACGTCTGGACGGGCGTCTGCTGGACGCTCGCCGTCGTCGTGGTGGCCGTGTTCGAGCTGCTCGCCACGGTGTTCGCCGTGGTGGACGTGCCGGCCTGCGTGGTCTGCGCGGTCTGGGCGCTGACGGCCGGGTCCTGGCCGGAGGCGACGCGCAGGCCGAGGAAGCCGAACGTCGTCACGAACAGGGCGGCGGTCGTCCCGTAGACGGCCAGCGCGTTGCGGGTCAGGCCGCGGCGTGGGCGTCCGGCAGGGCTGGGGGGTGTCGTGGCGGGCATCTGGGTCTCCGTTGTCGTTGAGCGGCGTGAGCGTCGAGGACCACACTGGCCCTCGACGCTGAGCCGGCTCTCAAGGGAGCCTGTGGATTTGCTGAGAGCGCGCGGGCGCCCGCCGTGCCGCTCAGGACGTGGAGCTCTGCACCGGCGCGGGAGGCGGCGCGTAGACGGGCGCCGGGGCCGGGGTGTAGACGGGCGCGGGCGCCGAGCCGCCGGACGACTGCACGGGCGCCGAGGCCCGGACGGTCGCGGACGCATCCTGGACCGGTGCGGGCTTGACGATCGTGATGCGCTTGGTGATCACGACCCTGCGGACGAGCACGCGCCGCGGCAGGACGACCTGTGCGGTCTTCTTCTTGCCCAGCGCCGGGTCGTGCCCGTCGGCGACGCGCACGCCCAGGAAGGCGGTCACCCCGACGAAGAGCGCTGCAGCGGTCGCGTAGATGGGCAGGACGCGCGGCGCCCGTGCGGGCGTCGCGCGCGGCATCGGTCGTGTGGGTCGCTCAGGCATCGTGGGACTCCGATCCGTCTCCGTGACGGCGGCCGCCGTGACCGCTCGTCTTCGTCTGGAGCTTCTTCTTCGTCGAGGTGACGTTGTGGGTCCCGGCGCTGTTCTGGGCGCCGGGCTGCGCAGCGGTCGAGTTCGTGCCCGAGCCGCTGGTCCGCGTCTGCAGCGGCTTGGAGCCGCCGGCGGACACGGAGCGCGACTGCGAGCCGTGCGCGCTGAGGACCTGCGCCGTCTGCGGGCCGAGGGCGGGGTCCTGGCCCTGCGCCATGCGCACGCCCAGGAAACCGCCGACGGTGACGAACAGCGCTGCGGTCGTCACGTAGACCGACAGGGCGTTGCGGGCGCGCGAGCGCCTGCGCGGTGACTCAGTCATCGCCGCCACCCTCATGCTCGCCGCCGCCGTCGCCCTTGCCCGAACCGCCGGAGCCGCCGCTGGTCTTCGTCGACAGCGGCTTGCGGGTTGCGGGGGCGGGCGCGCTGTACACCGGCCGCGTCTGGGCGACCTGAACGGCCTGCTGCACGGGTGCCGGCGGGGGCGCGGCGGCCGGCGTGCTGTGCACGACGGGCTTCTTGGGCTTCTCGTGCCGGACGACCTTCACGGTCCTGCGCACCACGACGGTGCGCACCTCGACCGGAGGGGGCGTGGGGGGTTTGGCCGACGTGACCTTGGGCTGCGTGCTCGCTCCTGCGGCGAATGCGCCGAGGAGGCCGAGCGCGACGACGGTGCCGCCGGCTGCGATGTGGGTGCGCTTCAGCATGACGACGATGATGCGCCCGCCGATCCCAACCTCCTGCCAATACGCAGACAAGCTTCGGCAAAACCCGCAGGCGGGCGCCGAATGCGCCAGTACGCTGGGAATGTGTCTGCTCCCAGGATCCTGCTCGTCGAGGACGAGGCGTCGATCGCCGAGCCGTTCGCACGGCTGCTCGCCCGTGAGGGCTTCGAGCCCACGATCGCGGCCACGGCCGCGCGCGCCGTCGCGCTGTACGAGCAGGAGGCACCCGACCTCGTCCTGCTGGATCTGACCCTGCCCGACGGGGACGGGCGCGACATCGCCCGCGAGCTGCGCTCGCGCTCGGACGTGCCGATCATCATGCTCACCGCCCGCGGCACCGAGACCGACCGCGTCGTCGGCCTCGAGATCGGCGCTGACGACTACGTCGTCAAGCCCTTCTCCACCGCCGAGGTCGTGGCGCGCATCCGGGCCGTCCTGCGCCGCGTGGCCGCGCAGGACGAAGGGGTCGAGAACACCCCGGGCGAGCCGATCGAGGTCGCGGAACTGCGCATCGACCCCGCTGCACGGCGCGTGTTCCTCGGCGACGAGGAGATCGAGCTGAGCCGCAAGGAGTTCGAGCTGCTGCTCGAGCTGGCCCGCAACGCCGGGACGGTCGTCACGCGCGAGGACCTGATGGCGCGCGTGTGGGACGAGAACTGGTTCGGGTCGACGAAGACGCTCGACGTCCACATCGGGTGGCTGCGCCGCAAGCTCCACGACGACGCCTCCGAGCCGCGCTGGATCGACACGGTGCGCGGCGTCGGCTTCCGCTTCGCCGCGCCGGACGAGGACGGCGCGCCGTAAGCCTTCGCCGCGGTCTCCTGCTGGCGCTGGCCTACGTGCTCGTGCTGGCGATCGTGGCGCTGCTGGTGCCGCTGGGGCTGAGCCTGCGCGATCGCGTCGACGCCGAGGTCCGCCTGCAGGCGCGCAGCGAGGCCGAGGTCGTGGCCGCGCGTGCGACCTCGCTGATCGCGCCGCCCCGCGTCGTGCAGCTCGACGCGCTCGCGGCGCGCGCCGCCAGGGCCGTGCGCGGCCGCGTGCTGATCGTCGGGCGCGACGGCCGGCTGCTGGCCGACTCGGCCGGCGCAGCGCGCGGGAGGAGCTATGCGAGCCGGCCGGAGATCGCCTCGGCGCTGGGGGGCACGGTCGCCCAGGAGCGCCGTACGTCGAAGACGCTCAACGAGGAGATCCTCGCCACCGCCGTGCCCGTGTTCGCAGGCAGCCGCGTCGGCGGCGCCGTGCGCGTGACGCAGAGCATCGCCGCCGTTCACAGCGCCGTCCGCCGGACCTGGGTCGGCCTGGGGATCATCGGCGGCATCGTGCTCGCGCTCGGCCTCGTCGCGGGGTCGATCATCGCCCGGCGTGTCTCACGCCCGATCCTCGGGCTCGACCGGGCCGCCCGGCGCGTCGCCGACGGCGACCTGACCGCTCGCGCGAAGGTCGAGGGGAGCGCCGAGCAGCAGGATCTGGCGCGGACGTTCAACGGCATGACCGAGCGCATCTCGCTCCTGCTCGCGGCGCAGCGCGAGTTCGTGGCGGACGCCTCGCATCAGCTGCGCACGCCGCTCGCCGGGCTGCGGCTGCGCCTCGAGGAGGCGCGGGCGGAGCCGACGACGGCCACCCAGCGCGAGGACCTGGACGCCGGGCTCTCCGAGGTCGATCGGCTCGCGGAGATCGTCACAGAGCTGCTCGAGCTCAGCCGCGCGGGCGAGGGCGGGAGGCCGGCCGCCACCACCGAGGTCGGAGCCGCCGTCACGCGGCTGGCCGAGCGCTGGACGGCGCCGGCCAACGACGCGGGCTGCACGCTCGAGGTGCGCATCGACGATGCGGCGGCGCCCGTGGCCTGCCATCCGGCCGACGTCGACCGGATACTCGACGCGCTGGTCGAGAACGCCATCGCCTACGCCCCCGGGACCGGGATCCTCGTCGAGACCGCCTCGAACACGATTCGTGTGCGCGACGGCGGCCCCGGGCTCTCGGAGGACGAGGTGCAGACGGTCTTCGATCGCTTTCATCGCGGCAGCGCGGGGCGCGGCGGCCCCGCGGGAACCGGGCTCGGCCTCGCGATCGCGCGTGAGCTCGCACGTCGCTGGGGCGGCGACGTCACGCTCACCAACGCGCCGGGCGGCGGCGCGCTCGCGACCGTCACGCTGAGGTCGGCGGCGGCGTGAGCGCTGAACCGCAGAGCGGGCTTTGCCGCGGCTTTCCGACCGGACGGCTAGCGTGAAGCGCGTGAAGCTGTCACGCGTCACGGCCGTGGTCCTGCTGGCGCTGCTCGGCCTCGTCCTGGCCGCCGCGGTGACCTACGCCGCGAGCACGATCGTGTCGCACCCGATCGGCCTGGCGGCCGAGCCCACCGACATCGGCGAGTCACTCGGCCCGCCCCAGGCCACGCAGCCCAACACGGTGCAGACCACGGTCACGCGCACGACGACGGTTCAGACGCCCGCCCCGACGCCGCCGACGACCACGACCACGACCACGCCCACCCAGACGACCTTCCCTCCGGCGACCACGCCGAACGCGACCACGCCGTCGCCCCACGACGACGACCAGGGTCACCCCGACGGCGACGACTGATCAGGCGGCCGCGGGCGGCTGGGGCGGGTCGAAGCCCTCCAGCCCACTCGGCTGTTCGACGTCGACGGGAGCCGGGGTCGCCGGCGCCTCGGGCGCGGGCAGCGCCGCGTCCGCGGGCGGGCCGGGCACCATCGCCTGAGCGTCCTCAGGCTGCGTGAAGGCGGGCCAGTCCTCGGTCAGCAGCAGGTAGTACGGGTTCGCGCGATGCACATAGCTGAGGCCCAGGTGCAGCATCTGGTGGATGCCGTACGGCAGCCTGCCGGTGATGACGATCACGAACCAGGCGACGAATGCCCCGACCTGGGCGACGATGCCCATCGCGTACGCGATCAGCGCGACCGGGATCGCGAGGATCAGGCGCAGCAGGACCTTGATGCGGCTGTACTCCTCCAGCGGCGGCCCGAGATGCAGCTGGACCGGGTAACCGATGTCGTCGGCGCCCGAGAAGCCGGGGAAGTGGTCGGTGGCGAGGTACCCGTAGGCGTAGACGTACGTCGAGTAGCGCACGAACGACGCGTGGAAGTCGTACAGGCTC
>JADGPM010000351.1 GCA_017882425.1 Solirubrobacteraceae bacterium | reverse complement strand
TCGCTGCAGTCGCGGATGGCCCACCGCCTGCGGGCCTCCCAGGAGGGATGAACGACATGAACGGGCAGATCAGCGCAGTGCAGCAGCGCATCGTCGGCTGGATCACGCTGCAGGTCGGCACCTGGTACATGCGCAAGCGCGCCAGGGAGCTCGCGCCCAAGGTCGCCGCCGGCGCCGCGGTCGTGGGCGTCGCGGTGCTGGTCCTGGGCGCGTGGGAGGCCCAGAACCGCCGCTCGCGGGTTCCGCCCGTCTGACGCGTACGCTCCAGGCTGTGCCCGCTCCCGACCCGCACCCCGGCGCTCAGGGTGATCCCGGCGTCCTGGCCGAGCGCCGGGCGCGCCGGGCCGAGCTCGCCGAGGAGGAGCTGCGCCGCCGCCTGGCGGACGCCGAGCAGCGCGTCGCCGAGCTCGAGCAGGCCGAGCACGATGCGCACGCCCTGCGCGCACGCCTTGCCCAGCGCTCCCGTCGGGACGCCGCGCTGGCGGGCGTGATCGCGCAGGCCGCCGCGGCGACGCGCGCCGCGCGCGAGGCGCTCGACCGCGAGATCGCCGCCCGCAACGCCGCCGAAAGCGCCCTGCATGCCGAGCGCGCCGCGCGCGAGGCCGCCGAGCAGGCCGTCGTCGCCGAACGCGCCGCGCGCGACGCCGCGACGAACGCGCTGACCGCCGAGCGCGCCAGGGTGCCGCCCGCTCCGGCGGCCGTGCGGGCACAGGCGCCGGCCGGCGCGCCGATCGCCCTCCCCGAGCCGCCGGCCGCGCCCGTCCATCCGCCCGCGGCCGAGACGGATGCGCTGATCGCCGGGCTGGCACGCGCGGCCGAGCGCCTGCGTGCCCAGGCCCCGTCCGAGGGTCTCGCCGCGCCCCCGCCGGCCCCGCCGGCCGAGCCCGTCGCGACGGTCGCGGCGGTCGCGACGCCGCTGCAGTCCCCCGTGGCAGCCGCGCCGGCGCCGCGGCGCGGCGGACTGCTGGGCGCGCTCGAACGCGCGCTTCGCAACGTCCGCTGATTGCGGACTTCACCCCCGCGCCCCGTCCGGCCCGGCGCCTATCCTGCGGCTCCCGTGTCAACCCCGTCCTGCGCCCACCTGCACGTCCACTCCGAGTACTCGCTGCTCGACGGGGCCTGCAAGATCGACGCGCTCGCCGAGCGCGCCGCGGCCTTCGGCCAGCCGGCTCTCGCGCTGACCGACCACGGCGTGATGAACGGCGCCGTGGAGCTCTACAAGGCGGCCAAGAAGCACGGGATCAAGCCGATCGTCGGCTGCGAGATCTACTACGTCGACGACCACACCGACCGCGGGCCCAAGAAGACCGAGCGCAACCACCTGACGCTCATGGCCTCCTCCAACGAGGGCTACCGCAACCTCGTGCGGCTGTGCTCGGCCGGGTTCCTCGAAGGCCTCAACCGCGGCAAGCCGACCGTCGACCTGGCCCAGCTCGCCGCCCACCGCGAGGGCCTGATCCTCCTGACCGGCTGCCTGGCCTCGCGCTTCACCAGCCGGCTCGCCGAGGGCCGCGACGACGAGGCCCGCGCCCACGCCGACGACCTGCTCCAGGCGGTCGGCGCCGACAACGTCTACTTCGAGGTCCAGAAGAACGGGCTCGCGCCGCAGGAGCGGGCCAACGTCGGGATCGCCCGCATCGCGCGCGAGGTGGGCCGCCCGGTCGTCGGCACCGGTGACGTGCACTACCTGCGCCGCGAGGACTATCACCACCACACGGCGCTGCTGTGCGTGCAGACGAAGTCGACGCTCGCCGCGCCGAAGATGACCTTCGACACGAACGAGTTCTACCTGCGCTCCAGCGAGGAGATGGCGGAGCAGTTCGCCGAGTTCCCCGAGGCGATGCCGACGACGCTCGAGATCGCCGAGCGCTGCGACGTCGAGATCGAGCTCGGCAAGCAGCTGATCCCGCGCTTCCTGCCCCAGGGCGAGGACGAGCGCACCTACCTGCGCGCCCGCGTCGAGGAGGGGCTGCGCGAGCGCTACGGGGAGCCGCCGCCCGCCGAGGCCATCGAGCGGATGGACATGGAGCTCGAGGTCATCGACCGGATGGGCTTCAACGCCTACTTCCTGATCGTCTGGGACTTCATCGCCTACGCGAAGCGCAGCGGCATCGCGGTGGGTCCGGGCCGCGGCTCGGCCGCCGGCTCGATCGTCGCCTACTGCCTGCGGATCACGGACGTCGACCCGCTGCGCTACGACCTGCTCTTCGAGCGCTTCCTGAATCCCGAGCGCGTGTCGATGCCGGACATCGACATCGACTTCTCGGTGCGCGGGCGCGAGCAGGTCATGCGCTACGTGACCGGCAAGTACGGCCGCGACTCGGTCGCGCAGATCGTCACCTTCGGCAAGATGTTCCCGCGCGCGGCCACGCGCGACGCGGCCCGCGTGCTCGGGCACGACTACGGCGCCGGTGACCGGCTGGCCAAGCTGATCCCCGATCCGGTGATGGGCCGCTCGCCGTCGTTCGCGGACTGCCTGAAGGACGGTGAGCCGCTGCGCGTCGCCTACGACGCCGATCCGACGGCCAAGCAGATCATCGACGTCGCGCAGGGCCTCGAGGGGATCGTGCGCAACTCGTCGATCCATGCCGCGGCGGTCGTGATCGCGGACCGGCCGCTGACGGACATCGTGCCGGTGCAGCTCGCCGACGCGAACACGACCGACGAGAACGGCGAGCGCGTCTACAAGGTGGTGACGCAGTTCTCGATGAAGCCCGTCGAGGAGCTCGGCCTCCTCAAGATGGACTTCCTGGGCCTGCGCAACCTCGACGTGATCGAGGACGCGCTGGACATCATCGAGCGCTCCACCGGCAGCCGGCCGGACATGGCGACGCTGCCGCTCGACGACCCGCCGACCTACGACATGCTCCAGCGCGGCGACTCGATCGGCGTGTTCCAGTTCGAGTCCGAGGGCATGCAGGAGGCGCTGCGCAAGGTCCGCCCGACCGTGTTCGACGACCTCGTCGCGCTCGTGGCCCTCTACCGCCCGGGGGCGATGGAGCAGATCCCGACCTACGCGCGCGGCAAGCGCGACCCGGACACGGTGTCGATCCCCGACGAGCGCCTCGAGCCGATCATCGGGACGACCTACGGCGTGATCCTCTACCAGGAGCAGGCGATGCAGATCGCCAAGTCCCTGGCGGGGTTCAGCGGCGCCAAGGCGGACGACCTGCGCAAGGCGATCGGCAAGAAGAACCGCGCCGCGATGGCCGAGCTCGAGCCCGAGTTCCGTGCGGGCTGTGCGGCGTCGGGCACCGATCAGAGCCTCATCAACTGGCTGTGGACGACGAACGAGAAGTCGGCCGACTACTCCTTCAACCGCTCCCACGCGGCGTGCTACGCGCTGATCGCCTACCGCACCGCGTGGCTCAAGGCCAACCACCCGGCCGAGTACATGGCCGCGCTGATCTCCTCGGTGATGGACACCAAGGACAAGGTCCCGTTCTTCGCGGCCCGCTGCGAGGACATGGGGATCGACATCCTCCCGCCGGACGTCAACGTGTCCGATCACGAGTTCGTCGTGGACGGCGGCAACATCCGCTTCGGCCTCGACGCCGTCAAGGGCGTCGGCTACCAGGCCGTCGAGGCGATCAAGGGCGCGCGCGAGGCCGACGGGCCGTTCGAGTCGATCTGGGACTTCTGCGCTCGCGTCGACTCACGCCTGGTGAACAAGCGCGCGATCGAGGCGCTCATCAAGTGCGGCGCGTTCGGCTCGACGGGCGCCAGCCGCAAGGGGATGCTCGAAGTCCTCGAGCAGGCGCAGGGCGCCGGCCAGAAGGCCCAGCTCGACGCCCAGATCGGCCAGGGCTCGATCTTCGACATGGGCGAGCTCGACGGCGGCGGGGGTGTCGGGGGCCCGCCCGGACCGGGCTCTGCCGCGGCCGCCTTCCAGCCGAGCCACCCGCCGATCCCCAGCGAGGAGTTCGACCAGCGCGAGCTGCTCGCCGTCGAGAAGGAGGCGATCGGCCTCTTCATCTCGACGCACCCGCTGAAGGACGTGCGCGACGCGCTGCGCACGAAGGTCGACGGGACGCTCGCCGAGCTCTCCGAGCGGCGCGACGGCGAATGGGTGACGGCGGGCGGCATCATCACGCAGGCCAAGAAGATCAAGACGCGCAACGGCGGCTCGATGATGTTCGCGACGCTCGGCGATCTCGAGAGCGAGATCGAGATGCTGCTGTTCGAGAAGGCGCTGACCGAGTACGAGGGCGC
>JADGPM010000106.1 GCA_017882425.1 Solirubrobacteraceae bacterium | reverse complement strand
GAGCCGATCGCGGAATCCGTTCCTCATCGGCTCAGTGTGTCACTACGGGCCTGCGGCCGGCGCCGCCAGCGCGAACGGGCTCCCCTCGGAGTCCTTGCAGATCGCCCAGCGCTCGCCCGGGTGCACGACGCTGCCGCCCAGCGCGGCGACCCGCGCGAGCGCCGCCGGGATGTCGGCGACGGCGAAGTACGGAAGGGAGAACGAGTCGCCCGGGCCGACGCCGCGGGCGTGGACGCCGATCGCGGGGCCGCCGGCATGCGTCTGCCAGCCGCTGCCCTCCCCCTCGGTGCGCTCGTCGAGCTCGACCTCCAGCAGGCCCGCCCAGAAGCGGCGGGCGCGCGCGGGATCGTCGGCCGGGAACTCGACCAGGGACAGGTGGGCGTCGGTCATGCGGTCCACGATAGGACCGAACCCCATCAGGCGTGCGGCCCCGGAACGCCGCGGCGTCGCGGGGCCGCAGCCTGCGCTGACTGCTAGCCGGGCATCGGCTCGTGCTCGCGCTGGGCGTTGGTGTACGCCTCGGCCGGCTCGAGGAACTCCCGGATCTGCTCGCGCAGTTCCGGTGTGTCCTCGTGCCCGTGCACGGAGGCCGCGTGCTCGGCAGCCGCACGCACGACCTCATCCTCCTCGCCGATGATCGTCAGCGAGCAGTCGGAGTCGCTTGGCCAGCGACGGCAATCAGCCATCATTCGCGCCATAGGCAACCTCCCGTCGGTTCCTCACGATGTTCCTCTCACGGCGGCGGCGCGTCAAGGGCCGGCGCGGCCGAAGACGCTCACCACACGGTCTTTACGAACACCTTGCCCGGCGCCGGCGATCATCGGTGCTCCGTGATCGCTGAACGCCCCACGCAGCCCAGCCGCCTCGGCACCCGCAGCCGCCTCGGCGGCACCGAGGGCAACGAGATCCTGACCGCTTCGACCGCCGCGGCGCTGACGCTGCTGCTGCTCGCCGAGGGCGTCACGATCCTGCGCCTCGACGGCCTGCGCAGCCTGCACATGTTCATCGGCCTCGTGCTGATCCCGCCGGTCCTGCTGAAGCTCGGCAGCACCGGCTACCGCATGGTCAAGTACTACGCCGGCTCCTCGCCCTACCGCCGCAAGGGCCCGCCGGCGCTGCCGATGCGCCTGCTCGCACCCGTCCTCGTGCTCGCGACGGTCGGCGTCTTCGCCAGCGGCGTGGCGCTGCTGCTGCTCGGCCACCGCTCGGACACGCTGATGCTGCTGCACAAGGCGAGCTTCATCCTCTGGGGCGTCGTGTTCGGGTTGCACTTCCTCGTCTACCTGCAGCGCATGCTGCGCTCGGTCGCCGACGGCTGGCGCGCCTCACAGCGCCCCAGCGTGCCGGGCGCCGGCGCGCGCGCGATGCTGCTCGCGGCGTCGCTCGGCGGCGGGCTCGCGCTCGCGCTCACCCTGCTCGGCACGATCACGAGCTGGCACGGCGGCGGCGGCGGCGGGTAGCCCCGACCGGCGCGCGTCAGCCGGCCGCCACGGCGACGGCGGGCGAGGTCGCCAGGGCCCTGCCCGACGCCGACAGCGCCCGTACGGCGACCGTCGCCGCGGCGCTCGTCACCACGACCTGCGTCTCGAACCCGGCCTTCGCCGCCGGCGCGCCCACCGGCGCCAGCGACGCGGCGTCCGCCCCGGCCAGCACCTGCCAGCGCGCGACCGTCGTCGCGCCGTTCCAGCTCGCGTGCACCGTGACCGCGCCCGGGCCGGTGCGCGTGGCGACGGCGACCGGACGCGTGCGCGGGGTCGCGCTCCAGGGGACGTGGTAGACGCGGTAGCTGCCGTCGTCCTTGGGCAGGCTCGCGTCGAACACGAGCCTGCCGCCGCTCGTGAACTCCGAGAAGTACTCCGTCGAGCCGAAGCCCGCGAAGATGTTGCCGTTCGGGAGCTCCTGCACGCTGCCCTCGCTCTGGGCGGACGTGTCGCCCGCGCGCCGGTAGGAGCGGATGACCTTCGCCGTGCGCCGGCGCTGGTCCAGCAGCAGGATCAGGCCGCGCGAGGCCGGGGCCTTCTGCGGCGGGCCGGCCTCGTCGTCGAACATGCTGATGCGGTTGCCGGAGAGCATCTGCGCGTCGTGCTGGAACCAGAAGCGCGCGCCGGGGCCCAGGCGGAAGCTGCTCGCCCTGCCGCCGAGCGTCCACAGGATCCGCCCGCTCGCGCGATCGACCTCGTAGACCGCGGAGGTGTCGCGCGCCGAGACGAGCACGCGCCCTCCGGGGAGCGGCTGGATCGCGTTGATGTGGTAGGCGTCGTAGGAGGCGCTGTTGGCCGGGGTCGCGTAGGACTGGGTCAGCGGAATGTGGCCGAACGCGTGCCACTCCCAGGTGACGAGACCGGTGCGCACGTCGACGGCCTGCACGATCGCGTCGAGCAGCGGGGAGAGCTTGCCCGCGGGCGTGCCGGCCAGATGGACGAGCACGGGCGAGTAGACGGTGAAGAGCGCGTCGCCGTCGTCGTTCAGCGTGAACTCGTGGAGGTCCATCGCGTAGCCGTTGCCCGCGTGCACGGTGGCGATCGTGCGGTAGGAGGTGTCCGCGATGACGCCCTCGCCCAGCCCGAACGCTGCGAACGTCACCGGACCCTGCCACCACGTCAGCACGGGGCGCCCGCGGTAGTGCGCGGGGCGCAGGTTCGCCGCCACGTCCGGCGTCGGGAGCTGCTTGAACCACACGAGCCGCCCGCGCGTGTCGGCGATCATCGGCCCGCCGGGGCCGACGGGGTTGATCGTGATGGTCGTGGTGCTGCCGGGGTGCACGATCGGCGAGGGCAGCGGGGTCAGGAAGATGCCACCGCTCATCCCCGGCGGGCGCCGGCGGATCGTGATCTGCGGCGGCGTCAGCGCGGGCTCTGAGAGGAAGTGCTGGAGCTTGGCGGGCTGCGTCGCCGGGAGGTTCAGCACCGGCGGAATCGGCGCCAGGTG
>JADGPM010000105.1 GCA_017882425.1 Solirubrobacteraceae bacterium | reverse complement strand
AGCCGGACGCCTACATCGCGATGGGCCTGACGGCGGAGAACGTCGCCGAGAAGTGGGGCGTCAGTCGCCAGGCGCAGGACGAGTACGCCCAGCGCTCGCAGGAGCGCGCCGTCGCCGCGCAGAACGACGGCTTCTTCGCGCGCGAGATCATCCCCGTGACGCTCGAGGACGGCACGGTGGTCGACAAGGACGACGGCCCGCGCGCCGATTCGACGCTCGAGCGCCTGAGCTCGCTGAAGCCCGCCTTCCGCGAGGACGGCACGGTGACGGCCGGCAACGCCTGCCCGCTGAACGACGGCGCGGCGGCGGCGCTGATCATGAGCGACACGAGGGCCGCCGAGCTCGGCCTGACGCCGCGCGCCCGCATCATCACGGCGGCGACGTGGGGCAACGAGCCCGAGCTCATGGGCGTCGCGCCGATCGGCGCGATCAAGAAGGCGCTCCAGCGTGCCGGGCTGACGATCGAGGACATCGACGTCGTCGAGCTCAACGAGGCGTTCGCGGCGCAGGTGCTGCCGATCGCCCAGGAGTGCGGCATCGACATGGAGAAGCTCAATCCGCACGGCGGCGCGATCGCACTCGGGCACCCGTTCGGCATGACCGGCGTGCGCATGATGACGACGCTGCTCAACGACCTGGAGACGATCGGTGGCCGCTACGGCATCGAGACGATGTGCGTCGCCCAGGGCCAGGGCGAGGCGATGATCATCGAGCGCCTCGGCGCGTAGGACCCCGGCGAGCCCGTCTCGCGTCAGCGCGCGAGGCGGGCCGTCGCCGCGGCCAGGCCGAGCGCCGCGGCGGCGATCACGGCGGCCGCGACGGTGGCCGTCGCGTGGGCCAGCGCGACGGCCGGCAGGTCGCCGGTCCGCACGGCCAGCGCCCCACCGGCGACCAGGACGCCGGTGAGGGCCGCGCCGCCGGCGACGACCAGATCGCGCGAGCGCGAGGCCGCCGGGGCGGCGTCGGGGCGCGTGTCCCAGCGCAGGAGCACCGCGAGCGCGGCGGCGGCCCACGCCGCTGCCACGAGGAACCCGCCGAGCACGTCCGTCGGGGCGTGCCACTGGAGCGCCACGATGGCGTAGGAGATCGCGATCGCGAAGGCCGCCCCGAGGACGGCGGTGAGCGGGCGCGCGCGCTGCGGGACCGCGAGGACCGCGCAGAGGGCGAGCGTCATCGACGCCGTGGCGTGACCGCTCGGGAACTCCCCGGGCGAGACCGCCGGGGCGTGCAGGACGTGCTTGAGGATCTCCGTGGTCGCGCCGGTGAGCGGCAGCAGCACGAGGATCGCGGCGGCGCTGCGCGGGCGGCGGCGCAGGAACGCGAGCGCGGCGAGCGCCACCCCGATCAGCACGTATGGCCGTGGATCGACGATGTGGGCGACGGCGCCGAGGATCGGGTCGGTGCGCCCGCTGCCGAGCTCCTGGAAGCCGCGCGCCGCGACGAGGTCGCGCGCCTGGAGGACCGGTACGTGGAGCACCGCGAGGACGAGCAGCACGAAGCCGGCGACGCACGAGGCGGCGGCGGTCAGCGCGACGCGCGGAGAGCGGAGCATCGCCCGAAGACGGTAGCCACCGAGCTTTCGCCCGGCTAAGGGCCGGCCCAGTCCGGTGTGCGGCACGGCTGGCCGCCGCAGACCTCGAGCAGGCCGCCGCCGGGGCGCATGAACGCGGCGATCTGCCGCCGGACCGCCGGCGAGTTCTCGATCACGTAGTCATGCGGGTCCTGGCCCTTCCCGGGTGCGAGGTTCGCCGTCGGCGGGGCCGGCGTGCCCTTCGAGACGCCGGCCTGCGTGCGCAGCGGCCCGATGTCCCAGACGACCATCGCGTTGGCGTCGTCGGCCCCGCCCTTCGCGGCCGGGATGCCGTAGAACGGCGTCACGTCGGGGCTGCGGCCGGGATCGAGCGCCGGCTCGCGCAGACGCGCGCCGATCGTGCGCGCCTCGGCCTCGGCGGTGACGTTGGCGACCTGGTGGTCGCCGAACGCCATCTCGATCAGCACGTTGTGCCGGGGCGTGTCCGGCAGCGGGTCGCTCGTCATGTGCTGCGCGTAGCCCGCGGGCTCGCCGCGATCCCACAGCATCTGCACGAGGTCGAGCAGCAGCGGACGGCCGCGGTCACTCGGATAGCCGGCCTCGAGCACGCCCGCGAAGTCCGCCGTCGTGGTCGGGTCGTCGAAGTCGATGCTGCGAGGGAGCAGCGTGGAGTAGTTCATGCCGGGGACGTAGAGCACCGAGCGCACGATGTCCGGCGAGAGCGCCGTCAGCGCGCCGCCGAGGATCCCGCCCTGGCTGTTGCCGTAGTAGGCGACGCTCGAGGTGTCGATGACGGGCAGCCCGTTGATCCGGAACGCCGGGTCGGCGGCGAGCCCGTCGTCGCGGTGCAGCAGCCGCGCGAGGTACATGAAGTTCAGGAAGCCCTGTTGGAGGCGGTCGGCGATCGCCGGGAACTTCGAGAGGTCCAGCAGCGCCGGCGCCGCGGAGTTGATGTCCTCGTCGGCCATCCCGCTCCAATCCGTCGCGCAGACCAGCACGCCGTTCTCGTCGCCGAGCTGGTGCACGTTGCGCGAGTCCTGCGCCTCGCCGATGTCGCCGAACAGCCCGTGGCCGTAGAGCGCGGGCAGCAGCGGATGCACCGTGCCGCCGGCGGTCGCCGCGCGCGGGATGTTGCAGACGAAGCGCGCCTGCATGACGTTCCCCGGGGTGCGCCTCGGCAGGCCGTTCGCGTCGAGTGCGAACACGCCCCCGGGGACGCAGCCGGGCTTGTCCAGGTAGCAGGGGACGTCGAACGTGCCGGTGACCTGACGCAGCAGGTCGGGGTCCTGCCCGGCCTTGCAGCCGTCCGGGTCGCAGGGGGCGAAGTCCGTCACCTGGCCGATCGCGTACGACGGCGAACGGCCGGTCGGCACGCCGTCGGCGAGGTTCGTGTCGCCCAGCTGGCGGAAGGCGTCGTTGCGGATGGCCAGCGCGCGGCCCGACAGGCTCTGGCGGCTGGCGACCGTGAAGTCCCACGTGCGGTAGAGCGCCTTCGTCGCGATGCCGAAGCGGCTCAGGGTCGCGCGCAGCGCCGCCTGGTGGGGGTCGGGCTGCGCGAGACGCGGCGGAGCGATCGGCCGCCCGCGACGATCGACGAGGTGGCGCAGGGCGACGATGTAGCGGTGACCTTCGAGGAAGTTGCGCGCCGGGCGGATCAGCAGGTTGCGCGAGGCATCGCGCGCGGCCTGTGCGTCGACCTCGGCCCAGATCGGCTGCCGCGCCCCGGTGCGCGCGTCGATCACGACGACGGCCTGGTCACGATCGAACGCGCGTGCCATGTCGGTGATCGGCACGAGCCTTGAGCGCTTGAACGCCGCTGCGTTGTCGAGCCCCGGGACGCGCACGACGAGGGTGCTGCCGGGACTGAACCCGTCGCTCCAATTCCATGCGTGCGGATCGATGTGCAAGCCCTTGGCATTGGCGGGCATCGCGGCCTGGACGAAGTGCACCCGCCGGCCCGTCGGCGTGTGCGGGTCGGCGACGGTGAAGACGTCGTTGGGGAACGGGACGTCGCCGAGCCGCGGGGCGACACCGGCGGCGCCGGCCGGCGGGCCGAGCGCGAGCACGCCGAGCAGCGCCGCGAGCGCGGCCAGGGACGTGCGCTGGACCGATCGATGCATCAGGGCGACCCTCCTCCGGACAAGGCTCCGACGATACCCGTGGGGGAGGCGTCGCGGCGCAGGTCGGTCTGCCACCATGCCGCGCCATGCAGACGATCCTCTTCCTCATCAGCATGGTCGCCGCCGGCCTGATCGTCGGCGGGCTCGCGCGCCTGGTCCTTCCCGGGAAGGACCCGATCGGCTGGGTCGGCACGTTCATGCTCGGCATCGTCGGCAGCTTCCTGGGCGGCATCACCGAGGCGCTGGTCGCCGGTGAGCGCAACGTCTTCGGGCTCGTCGCGGCCGTCTTCTTCGCCGCGCTGCTGCTCTACGTCGTGCGCAGGCTCAACGGCGGCGGCCTGATGGATCCCGGCGAGGGGTAGCGGTCGCACGCGGCCCGGGACGGGGGGTAGCCCCACCAGCGGCCGCCCGGTGCCCTCATTGGAAGCATCGCTCACGCGCGGCAGCCTTCGCGGCGACGGTCCAGCCGTCCACCGATTCGCTTCAGGAGCACCCCGTGCACAAGAGAACCTTCGCCGCGCGCGCCGGCCATTGGAGCGCGCGCCACCGCAGGACCGCCATCGCCCTCTGGGTCGTCTTCGTCCTCGCCGCCGTCATCGGCGGCCAGGCCGCGGGCCTCGTCAAGGCCACGCAGAACGACGGCACCGGCGAGTCCGCCCGCGCCGAGCGGGCGCTGAACAAGGCGTTCCCGCAGAACACCGCCTCGGAGTCGGTCCTCGTGCAGGCCCGCCCCGGCGGGAGCGTCCGTGATCCCCAGACGGTCGCCGCCGTACGCGCCGTGACGGCGGCCGTCGCCGCCCGGCCACACGTGCAGAAGCTGCGCTCGCCGTTGGCGCCCGCCAACGCCGGGCAGATCTCCAAGGACGGGCGCTCGGCGCTCGTGACCTTCGAGCTGCGCGGGAAGGATGCCCAGGCCGAGAAGGCCGTCGTCCCCGTGCTCGCCGCGGTGACGAAGGTCGCCCGCGAGCATCCGGCCGTGACGATCGGCGAGTTCGGCGACGCGAGTGCCGGATCCGCGCTGTCGAAGGCGTTCTCGAACGACTTCAAGAAGGCCGAGACGCTGTCGCTGCCGATCACGCTGGTGATCCTGTTCCTGGCATTCGGCTCGCTCGTCGCCGCCGGCGTCCCGCTGCTGCTCGGCATCAGCGCCGTGATGGCCGCGCTCGGGCTCGTGAGCCTTGTGAGCCACGTGACCCCGATGGACGACTCGATCAGCTCGATCGTGCTGCTGATCGGGCTGGCCGTCGGCGTCGACTACACGCTGTTCTACCTGCGCCGCGAGCGCGAGGAGCGCCGACGCGGAGCCTCGACGCTCGCCGCGGTCGACACCGCGGCCGCGACCTCCGGGCGCGCGGTCGTGGTCTCCGGACTGACCGTCATCGTCGCGATGGCGGGCATGTTCCTGGCCGGCGACCGCACCTTCACCTCCCTGGGGCTGGGCTCGATCATCGTCGTGGCCGTCGCGATGCTCGGCTCGCTGACCGTCGTCCCGGCGCTGCTGGCGATGCTCGGCGACAGGATCGAGCGCGGCCGCCTGCCGTTCATCGGCAGGCGGATGGCCCGCCGGCAGGGCGCCGGGCGCTTCTGGCCCGCGATCGTGAACCTGTCGCTGCGACGACCGCTCGTCAGCGCCCTGGCGGCGACCGCGCTGCTCGTCGTCCTGGCGATCCCCGCGTTCTCGATGCACACGAAGCTCACGGGCACGAACGACCTGCCGCGCAGCCTCGAGGTCATGCGCGTCTACGACCGCATGCAGGCCGCGTTCCCCGGCGGCCAGATCCCCGCCGTGGTGGCCGTCACCGCAAGGGACGTTGGCGCACCGCACGTCCGCTCGGCGATCGCCGCGCTGCGCGAGCGCGCCCTGGCCTCGGGCCGCTTCCACGCGCCGGTCGACGTCACGGTGTCGGCCGACCGGCACGTCGCCTCGGTCTCGCTGCCGATGGACGGCGACGGCACGAACGGGCCGTCCGAGTCGGCGCTCGCTCAGCTGCGCGGGACGATCGTCCCGCAGACCGTGGGCCGCGCCCCCGGGACGCAGGCCTACGTCACCGGCATGACCGCGGGGACGAAGGACTTCAACGACCTGATGACGGCGCGCGCGCCGCTCGTGTTCGCGTTCGTCCTCACCCTGGCGTTCCTGCTGCTGCTCGTCACGTTCCGCTCGATCGTCGTGCCGATCAAGGCGATCGCGCTCAACCTGCTGTCGGTGGGCGCCGCATACGGCGTGCTCGTCTGGGTCTTCCAGGACGGGCACCTGGAGGGGCCGCTCGGCTTCCACAGCAACGGCGGGATCGTGAGCTGGCTGCCGATGTTCCTGTTCGTGATCCTGTTCGGCCTGAGCATGGACTACCACGTGTTCATCCTCAGCCGCGTGCGCGAGGCGGTGGACCGCGGCCGGCGCACGGAGGACGCCGTCCGCGAGGGAATCCTCTCGACGGCCGGGACGGTGACGAGCGCCGCGTTCGTGATGGTCGCGGTGTTCGCGATCTTCGCCACCCTGAGCCAGGTCGACTTCAAGGAGATGGGCGTCGGCCTGGCGGTCGCGATCCTGATCGACGCGACGATCGTGCGCGCCGTGCTGCTGCCCGCGGTCATGCAGCTGCTCGGCGAGCGCAACTGGTACCTGCCCCGCTGGCTGGAGTGGCTGCCGCGGATCTCCTGGGAGGGCGAGACGCGGACCGGCGACGAGCAGGGCGAGCCGGAGTCGGCGGCAGAGCGCTCACGCGAGCGCCGGCGCCGTCGCGAGCGGGAGCTGGTCGGCGCCTAGCCCGGCAGAGCCGCGGCGTCCGCGATGACGTCCAGCCGCGCGCGCTCGAGCAGCGACATCGGCGTCGCCGGTGAGGGCTCGCCGAGCGCGGCGGCGAGCGCCGCGGCCTTGTCGGCCCCGGCGACGAGCAGGATCAGTCGCCGGGCGCCGTCGAGGGTCTCGCGCGTCAACGAGATCCGCTCGGGCGGTGGCTTGGGCGAGTCGTGGACGCCGACGGCGCGCACGCCGGTGACGCCGAGCGCGGGGTTGTGCGGGAACAGCGAGGCGGTGTGCCCGTCGGGGCCCATGCCGAGCAGCACGACGTCGAGGACGACGT
>JADGPM010000104.1 GCA_017882425.1 Solirubrobacteraceae bacterium | reverse complement strand
GTCCGGGCGGCGGGTCTGGACCTCGATCGCAATGATCACCTCGGGGTTGATCTGGAACCGGATGCGGTTCCCGTGCGCGTGCTGCTTGGGGAACAGCTTCTCCGGCGGGCGCTTCAGTTCGACGACGATCTCGGTGGCCTTCACGGGCAGGCACTTTCCGGCACGGATGATGATCGGAACGTCCGCCCAGCGCCAGCTGTCCACGTGCAGGCGCATCGCCGCGTACGTCTCGACCGTCGACTTCGGGTTGACGCCGTCGGTCTCGCGGTAGCCGGCGTACTGCCCGCGGACGATGTCCTGCGGGCGCAGCGTGCGGACGCTGCGCAGGAAGCGCGCCTTCTCCTCACGCAGCGCGTCACTGTGATGGCCCGCGAACGGATCCATCGCCAGCAGCGCCAGCACCTGGAAGAGGTGGTTCTCGATCACGTCGCGAATTGTGCCGACGCCGTCGTAGAACGCGCCGCGCGTGGAGACGTCGAAGTCCTCGGCCATCGTGATCTGGACCTGGCGCACGTGGTCGCGGTTCCAGACCGGCTCCAGGAACGAGTTCGCGAAGCGGAAGAACAGCAGGTTCTCCACCGGCGACTTGCCCAGGAAGTGGTCGATGCGAAAGCAGCGCTCCTCCGGGAAGACGCGATGCAGCGCGTAGTTCAGCGCCTGTGCGGAGGCGAGATCGCGCCCGAACGGCTTCTCGACGACGACGCGGGCCTGATCCGTGGCGAGGCCGGCGTTGCCCAGGTGGTCGACGACCGTCGCGAACAGCGTCGGCGGGATCGCGAGGTAGTGCACCGGCCGCTCGGCGCCGCCGAGCGCCTCGCGCAGCGAGGCGTACGTCTTGGACTCGTCGTAGGTGCCCCAGGCGTAGCGCACGAGCCCGCACAGGTGCGCGAACGCCGCGGCATCCAGGCCGTCGTCGCTGGCCTCCAGGCTCTCGCGCATGCGCGTGTCGAGCATCTCGATCGTCCAGTGTTCGCGCGCCACGCCGACGACGGGAACGTCGAGCTCGCCGGCCTGCACCATGCGCTGCAGGGCGGGGATGATCTGCTTGAACGCCAGATCGCCGGTCATGCCGAAGATGACCAGTGCGTCACCGTGCTCGTGGCGGCTCACGACGCGCCCTCCGCCGGCTTCTCGTGGTGGCCGCCGAACTGCGAGCGCATCGCCGAGAGCAGCCTGGCCGCGTAGTCGGCCTCGCCGCGGCTCGTGAAGCGGGCCTGCAGCGCCGCGGTGAGCACCGGCGTCGGCGTCCCGGTGTCGATCGCCGCGAGCGCCGTCCAGCGCCCCTCGCCGGAGTCCGAGACGCGCCCGGCGAAGGCGTCCAGCTGCGCGTCGTCGGCGAGCGCCGCGGCGGTCAGGTCCAGCAGCCAGCTGCGGACGACCGTCCCGCGCCGCCAGACCTCGGCGACCTTCGCCAGATCGAAGTCGTAGCGGTAGTGGTCGGGCTCGCGCAGCGGCGTCGTCTCGGCGTCGATCTCCTGCTCGTGCGCGCCGATGCCCGCGTGGTGCAGGACGTTGAGGCCCTCGGCGTAGGCGGCCATCAGGCCGTACTCGATCCCGTTGTGGACCATCTTCACGAAGTGGCCCGCGCCGGAGGGCCCGCAGTGCAGCCAGCCCTCCTCCTCCGGCGTCGGATCGCCGGTGCGGCCGGGCGTGCGCGGCGCGGCGTCGACGCCCGGGGCGAGGGAGCGCAGGATGGGCTCGATGCGCGCGATCGCGGCGTCCTCACCGCCGGCCATCAGCCCGTAGCCGTTGTCCAGCCCGAACACGCCCCCGCTGACGCCGCAGTCGACGTAGTGGATGCCCTGCTCGGACAGCGCCGCAGCCCGCCGCAGATCGTCGATGTAGTAGCTGTTGCCGCCGTCGATCACGAGGTCGCCCGAGGCGAGCAGCGGCAGCAGGCCGTTCAGCGCACCGTCGACCACGCCGGCGGGCACCATCAGCCAGACCGCGCGCGGCGCGTCGAGCGCCGCCGTCAGCTCCTGCACCGAGGCGGCGCCGGTGGCGCCCTCGGCGACGAGGGTGGCGACCGCGCCGGGATCGGGGTCGTAGACGACGCACTGATGCCCGTCGCGCATCAGCCGGCGGACCATGTTGGCCCCCATCCGGCCGAGGCCGATCATTCCGAGTTGCACGTCGTCATTCCCCCTCGAGGTTCGCGAGCAGTCCGTCGCGTTCGATCAGGTCCACCTTCGCGCGGCGGCGCACGTGCCGCGGCTCGTCGCTGACGCTCGCATTGGCGAAGATGGCCACGAGCTCGCGCGCCACCTGATCGCCGACGACGCGCGCGCCGATGCAGATGACGTTCACCGCGTCGTGCTCGACGCCCTGGTGGGCGGTGTAGCCGTCGTGGATCGTCTGGGCGCGGATCCCGGGGATCTTCGCCGCGGCGACGCCGACGCCCGCCCCCGAGCCGCACACGAGCACGCCGCGCTCGGCGCGGCCGTCCACGATCGCGCGCCCGACCTCGAGCGCGATGTCCGGATAGTCCTCGCGCACACCGCAGTCGAGGACCTCGTGACCATCCTGCAGGAGCGACGCCGTGACCGCGTCCTGCAGCCCCGCTCCGGCATGGTCGACTCCGACGGCGATGATCATCGGAGGCCGACACTAGCGAACCGGCGGGAGACTCAAGGACATGGGGGAATCGGCCGATGGGCATCGTATCCCCGACGTACCCGGGTCGCGACATGACGTCGCGCCCCGACACCCATTTCCGGACGGAACTCCAGATGCCGCTCACCTCTCGCCGCGTGCGCGCCCTCGCGCTCGGCGTCCTGCTGTTCGTGCCGGCCGCGATCCCCGCGACGGCATCCGCCGCCCCGCCGGCCTCGCCGGCGATCACCCTCGACAAGCAGGCCGCCCCGCGGGTGCTCTACGGCACCGACGCCGCCGTCACGCTCAGGGCCGCCAACCCCGCCGTCGAGCCCTACGGCTACAACCTCACGTTCCGCGACGTCCTCCCGGCGGGCATCTCGTACGTTGCCGGATCGGCACCGTTCGCCCCGACGGTGATCGCCGATCAGCCTTCGCCCGGCCAGACGACGCTCATCTGGGCCAACGTCGCCGACCTCTCCCCGGGCTCGGACTACAGCTTCACCTACAAGGTGCACCACGACCCGTCGGCGTACACGGTCGGCGACACCTACACGAACAATGCCGGCGCCTACATCAACACCGATCCGCGCCTCGTGCC
>JADGPM010000103.1 GCA_017882425.1 Solirubrobacteraceae bacterium | reverse complement strand
CCAGCGCCTGCGTGTCGTAGTGCTGGACGAAGACCCCGCGCTCATCCACGCCGTGGGCGCAGATGTCCGCGTGGATCTCGGCGGCAGCCGACTCCCAGCGCAGCGCCGTCGCCTCGTCGGCGCGGATGCGGGCCAGTCGCGCGCCCCGGTCGGCGGCGACCCAGCACATCAGCTTCGAGGAGGTGAAGTGCCGGGGCTCGCCGCGGACCTCCCAGATCCCGCGGTCGGGGTCGCGCCAGTGCGCCAGGGCGGCCTCGACCTGGCGCTTGATGATCGGCCACAGCCGGTCGGGCAGCTGATCGCGCGAGCGCGTGTGCAGGTAGATCGAGTCCAGCACGGCGCCCCAGACGTCGTGCTGCTCCTGGTCGTAGGCGCCGTTGCCGATGCGCACGGGTCGCGCGTGGTCGTAGCCGGAGAGGTGCTCGAGCTCCTGCTCCTCGAGCTTGCTCTCCCCACCGATCCCGTACATGACCTGGAGGCGTCCCGCCTCGGCCTCGACGACGTCGGCCACGAAGTAGAAGAAGTCGTTCGCCTCGTCGTCGAAGCCGAGCGTGTAGAGCGCCCACAGCATGAACGTGGAGTCGCGGATCCAGGTGTAGCGGTAGTCCCAGTTGCGGTCGCCGCCCGGCGTCTCCGGCAGCGACGTGGTGGCCGCCGCGATCATGGCCCCCGACGGCGAGTAGGTCAGGCCCTTGAGCGTCAGCGCGCTGCGCTGCAGATACGTGCGCCACGGGTGATCGGGGAAGCTGCCGTGCTTGAGCCACTCCTGCCAGAAGCGCCCGGTGCGCGCCAGCCAGGCCGCGGCCTCGTCGTGGCTGCCCGGCAGTGGATGATCCGACCATCCGAGTGCGACGAACGCGACCTCGCCCTCGTGCAGGATCGTCCGCGCGCGTGCGCGCGGACCCTCGAACCCGAGCCGCAGGTCGGTCACGAGCCGCAGCTCGAGGTCCATGCCCTCCGAGCGGGCGAACGCCTCGCTGTATCCCGATCCGCCGTACGACCAGTCGGCGGCGAGCCCTCCGTAGTCGAACACCGGCTCGCACTCGAGCGTGATCTCGACCGAGCCCTGCACGCACTCGATCAGGCGCAGCAGGGTGTGGTCCGCGTCGTGATCGGTGGGCGAGCGCCGGTGCGTCTCGGATCGCTCGGTCCGGTGGTGCCAGGGGCCGATGCTGAGCGCATCGCGCACGATCGCCCAGCCCATCCGCGTCTCCCAGCTGGTCTCGAGGACCATCGTTCCCGGGATGTACCGCCGCGCCGCGGGAACGCTCACGTCGGCGGGAGCGACGCGGAAGCCCCCCGCGTCACGGTCGAGGATCGCGCCGAACACGCTCGGCGAGTCCATCCGCGGAAGGCACAACCACTCGAGATTGCCGTTCGGCGCGACGAGCGCGGTCGTCTGGCAGTCGGACAGGAACGCGTAGTCCCCGATGGGGGGGAACGCGCTGACGTGATTCCCGTGGTCGAGAGCCCCCTTCATGCTTCCTCCTGATGGCGGTCGCCGTCAGCGCGAGCCTACGCCACCAGATATGTTGCGGGCGCGCAAAGGCCTCGATATGGAACGTGCGGCAGACCCGACCTCGATCGACGTGATCGCTTCGGCGCTCGAGTCGGTGGCGCCGGTTGTCAGCCGGCTCAGCTCGCCGGACGGCGCGCTCACGCTGATGCTCAGCGACATCGCCAATGCCGGCGAGGTCGCTCTGCAGATGGGCCCGGAGGCCTGGGAGCAGCTGCTGCGCGACCACCATCTGCTGGTCGAGCGGCTCCTCGCCCATCACGACGGGCGGGTGGTCAGGTTCGAGCGCGACGGATTCCTGGCCTCCTTCGGCAGCGCCCACGGTGGCCTCCATGCGGCACTGGAGCTCCAGCGCACCTTCAGCGGCGCCGAGGATGACCGCGGGCCCCGGGCCCTGGCTCTGCGCATCGGCCTGCACTCCGGCTTCGTGATCGCCGGGCCCGAGGAGCTCCTGGGCCGCAACGTCGTCCTCGCCGCGCGGATCGCGGCGCACGCCGAGGCCGGGGAGATCCTCGTCTCTCAGGCGCTCAGGCAGTACACGGAGACCGATCCGAGCTTCCGGTTCGAGTCGCGGGGCGAGCATCACTTCAAGGGCCTTCACGGCGAACACGCCGTGTACAGCGTCCCCTGGCGGTAGCCGGCCGGACGGGGTCCTTGACTCCCCGGTGGGCGCCGTTAAGCTCGGACGCCTCGGCTCCTGAGAGGAATCCAGGAAGAATGGCATTGAGAGGCGACGAGCTGCAGAGCGGCTCCGCGATCGCGGGCTACCGGATCGACGAGCTGATCGGCCGCGGTGGGATGGGCGTCGTCTACCGCGCGACGAACGTCGCGATGAACCGGATCTACGCGCTCAAGATCCTGGCCCCCGAGCTGGCCGAGGACGAGCAGTTCCGCGAGCGCTTCAAGCGTGAGACGCGGATCGCCGCGTCGCTGCACCACCCCAACATCGTCGGAATCCAGAATGCCGGCGAGCACGAGGGTCTGCTGTTCTTCGTGATGGACTACGTGACCGGCACCGACCTGCACGAGGTCCTGCTCAAGCAGGGAGCGCTCGAGCCCAGCCGGGCGGTCGACCTGCTCGAGCAGTGCGCGTCCGCGCTCGACGCCGCCCACGCCCGGGGCCTCGTCCACAGGGACGTCAAGCCAGCGAACATCCTGATCACCGTCAAGGACGGCGAGGAGCACGCGTACCTCACCGACTTCGGGCTCGCGAAGAAGTTCGACGGCGCCTCGGCGATGACCGCCAAGGGCCTCATGGTCGGCACCGTCGACTACATGGCGCCCGAGCAGATCACCGGAATGCGCACCGACGCGCGGACCGACATCTACGGCCTCGGCTGCGTCTTCTTCCAGATGCTCGCGGGACGGGTGCCCTACGAGCGCGAGAACTCGGTCGCGACCCTGTTCGCACACGTGCATGAGCCGCCGCCCCCGCTCGACGGGGGGATCATCGACACCTACCCCGAGTTCGTTCCCGTGCTCGAGAAGGCGATGGCCAAGGAGCCGGGCGATCGCTACTTCTCGGCGGGCGACTTCGCGCGCGATGCCGCGGCCGCGCTGAAGGGCATGCGCTCCGGCGCCCGCCCGACGATCGTCGGGATCGGCGAGGCGGCGCCGCTGGTCGAAGCGGGCGAGACCGCGGTCCCGGTCCAGCCACGCGCGACCGCGCCGCCGGCCGAGCCGCGCGAGACGGCGCCGCCGGTGGTCGCCGAGCCCGTCGCGTTCGAGACGAGGATCAGCGAGCCGGCGCCGTCGGCGCCCGCCGTCGCAGCAGCAGCCGCGCACGCGACATCGGGATCGCCGCCCCCCGACGTGCCGCCGGCTCCGGCGCTCGCGGGCGGCGGTGGTCGAGAAGGGGGCGGCGGCGGCGGATCGCTCAGGCGCTATCGCGTTCCCGGTCTCGCGGCCCTGGTGCTGGTCGTCGCCGCCGTCGTCGCGGTGATCGTGTCGGGTTCGAACGGCTCCTCCAAGCCGGCCGGACAGCCGTTCGCGTCCGCCCAGCAGCCCGTGCCGACGAACCGTGTCACCGGCAGCGGCGCCGGGACCGTCCGGCTGAACGGCGATGTCGCGTCCGTGACGCTCGATGCCAAGGGGCTGCTCAACGGCTCACCCCACGCCATGCACATCCACGCGGGCGGTCAGGGCGAGTGTCCGCCCGCGTCGGCGGCACGGCTGCACAACGGGCACGTCGCGATCAGCACGACGAACGGGATCAAGTTCTACGGACCGCCGCAGGTGGCGCTGACCGCCTCCGGTGACACGAGCCCCAAGAGCATCATCGACTTCCCGCGCTATCCGACCTCGGGGGACATCACCTACACGCGGAAGATCACGGTTCCCCCGGGGGTCGCCGCGGCGATCCGCGCAGGCAACGCCGTCGTCGTCGTGCACGGCATCGACTACAACCACAACGGGATCTACGACAACGTCCTGGATCGCAGCGAACTGAAGCGCAGCCTGCCCGGGGAGGCGACCGCGCCCGCGCTCTGCGGCCACCTGGCGGCGACCCGGACCGCGGCGGCGGGGCGCGGACGGTCCGCGGGCGCGACGTACGCCGTCGTGCTGCGCCGCTATGTCGCGCTCCCCGCGACGCCCGCCGACAGATTCGCGCTGCTGTGCCACCTCCTGGGTGTCACGGCCTGATCCGGCCCGGCGCGGTCAGGGGGAGACGTCGATCGTCGCCTTCATCCACGGATGGAGCGTGCAGAAGTAGTGGATCGTCCCCGGGGTCGTGAGCCTGAGCGAGAACCTCGCGCCCGGCTTCATCGACACGCGGGAGGACGTGAATCGCGGCCCGCTCACGTACGTCACGTTGTGCGGCGAGCTGTCCTGGTTCGTCCACACGACCCGCTGGCCGACCCTGGCGTTGACGGCGGCAGGGGCGAAGGCCAGGCTCCGCATCACGACATGCACGGTGCTGCCGGACTCCGTCAGCGCGGTCGTGCGGGACCCCGAGGCAGAGCCCGGGCCGCACCCGGCGACGAGGAGCGCGAGGACGAGAAGGGCCGGAGGAGAAGCTCGTGCGACGTTCCGCATGACGACCGCGACGGTCAGCTCGCCGCGTCCCCGATCGGGATGCCCGCGGCCGCTGAGAGCGACCGGGCGAACTCCACGCTGGTGCGGGGCCTCTCGGCGGGCTCCTTGCGGAGGGCGGCTCTCAGCGCCTGGGCGAACCCGGGCGGGATGTCGGCTCGTCCGGTGGACGGATCGGGAGGCTCGTCCTGGAGGTGCGCCCACAGCACGCGCATCCCTTCGCGATCGGCGAACGGTGGCCGTCCGTCCACGCATTCGAAGATCACGCACCCGAGCGAGTAGATGTCGGACGCGCCGGTCACCGGCTCACCGCGAATCTGCTCGGGCGGCATGTAGTCCATCGATCCGAGCGCCTGACCGGGTCGCGTCAGCACGGTGCCCTGCTGGTCCTTGGCAAGCCCGAAGTCGGTGATGTACGCCTTCCCCGCCAGGTCGAGCAGGATGTTGCCGGGCTTGACGTCGCGATGCACCATCCCCGCCTCCCACAACGCCTGCAGGCCATCGGCCACCTGCGCGCAGAGCCTGACGATCGTCGCCAGATCGAGGCGACCCTCCAGCTCGAGCTTCTGCTCGAGCGTGATGCCGTCGATGAACTCCGCGGCCAGATAGAGGAGGCCGTCGTGCTCGCCCGTGTCCCGCACGGAGACCACGTGGGGGTTGCGGACCGTCTGGGCGATCCGCGCCTCGCGCCGGAAGCGGCGCCGGAAGGTCTCGTCGCGCGCCAGGTCCTCCTTGACGAGCTTCAGCGCGACGGGCGTGCCGTCGCCGGCGGTCGCCCGGTACACCCGGCCCATCCCGCCGACGCCGACGAGCGACTCGATGCGGTACTCCCCCATGCAGGTCCCGACGCGGTCGTCGGCCGCCAGCCGTTTGGGCTCAAGACTCATCGTCCCTCCGAGGTTCAGCATAGGTCATAGACGGATCATCGGCGGGCGCTCCCGCGCGGGTTGCATGCACGCCCCGATTCGGGTGTAGTCGGTTTGTGGCGCTCTTCGTCGCGATCGCCGCTCCCGCCGCAGCCGCCGAGGCGGACGGCCCATGACGGTCCTCGCCGGATCGTGTCCATCCTGCGGTCTGGCGCTGCGTGGCGGCGATCGCTACTGCCCACGCTGCGGCACGGAGGTGGCGGGCGGGCGAACGCGCGAGCACCGGATCCTCGCGACCATCCTGTTCTGCGATCTGGTGGGCTCGACCGCGCTGGGGGAGCGGCTGGATCCGGAGGCGCTGCGCCGTGTGCAGCACGACTACTTCGCGACCGTCTCCGCGGTGCTGCGCCGTCACGGCGGTGAGGTCGAGAAGTTCATCGGCGACGCCGTCATGTGCGTGTTCGGCATCCCCCGCTCGCGCGAGGACGACGCGCTCCGCGGGTGCCTCGCCGCGCTCGAGATCCAGCGAGACCTGGGCGAGCTCAACGAGCGGCTGCAGCGGGAGTGGGGCGTCGAGCTCAGCGCGCGGATCGGCGTGAACACCGGCGAGGTGGTCGCCGGCGATGCGCGCCGGGAGCAGGCGCTGGTGACCGGCGATGCGGTGAACACGGCTGCTCGCCTGGAGTCGGCCGCCGAGGCCGGCCACGTGCTGATCGGCGAGCTGACGCGCCGCCTGGCCGGGCCGGCGATCCGGGCCGTCCAGGTCGCACCGATCGCCGCTCGCGGCAAGGCCGAGCCCGTCGAGGCGCACGAGCTGGTCGGCATCGGCTCGGGGCGGCCCGCCGGTGAGGCCCCCGCGCTCGTCGGGCGCCGGCGTGAGCTCGACGGGCTGCTGGCGCTGATCCGGCCGGGGCAGCCCGGCGCGCTGCGGATGCTCGTCGGCGAACCCGGCATCGGGAAGTCACGGCTGG
>JADGPM010000350.1 GCA_017882425.1 Solirubrobacteraceae bacterium | reverse complement strand
GTAGGTCAGGTCGGCGTCGGCCATGACGAGGTAGCGGCCCTCGGCGGCGGCGAAGCCGGCGAGGTAGGCGTTGCCGTAGCCGCGCCGGCGCTCCGGGATCACGCGCGCTCCGGCGGCGGTCGCGAGCACCGCGCTGGCGTCGGTCGATCCGTTGTCGACGACGAGCACCTCGCCCGGGATGCCCTCGCGCTCGAGCGTCGCGCGCGCCGAGCGCACGCACTGCTCGATCGTCTCCTCCTCGTTCAGGCAGGGGATGACGATCGACACGACGAGCGTGTCGGTGAACGCAACGGTGCGAGGCCGCTCGAGGCGCTCGCCGGCGATGGTCGTCGTGCTCATGGGTACCCGCTGACTCATCGGCCGCCCCGGGCGCGGACTTGACCGCTTCGATGGGGCTCTCAGGCCGGTGGCGGCTCGCTCGCCCGCTCGTAGCTGCGCGCCGTCAGCGCCGCCGTGCGCTCCCACGAGAACGCTGCGGCGCGCACGTGGCCCGCCGCCCGCAGCCGCGCCGCGAGCACCTCGTCGCCGAGCACGCGCTCGATCGCGGCGCTGAGGGCCGCGGTGTCGTGCGGGTCGACGCTCAGCGCGGCGTCGCCCGCGACCTCCGCGAGCGCGCCGCTCGCCGACGTGACGACCGGCACGCCGCGGCTCATCGCCTCGAGCACCGGCAGCCCGAAGCCCTCGTAGAGCGAGGGGAAGGCGACGAGCGCGCTGATCGCGTAGAGGCCCTCGAGGTCGGCCGCGGGGAGCCAGCCGAGGAACCGCACGTCGCCGGCGATCCCGAGCGCCGCGGCCCGCGCGCGCAGCTCGTCCTCGTGCGGCGTCGGGTAGCCCGGCAGCACGAGCACGGGCCGGCCGTCGGCCGGCAGCGCGGCGAACGCGTCGAGCAGCCGGGCGAGGTTCTTGTGCGGGCGCTTGGCGCTCGCGCTGAGGACGACGCGCCGGTCGCCGAGCCCGAGCCGCACGCGCAGGTCGGCCTCCGAAGCGGGGCGCACGCCCACCGGCGGTTCGGCGGCGAGCGGGACGACGTCGATCTTCTCCGCGTCGGTGTGCAGGTGGCGCACGAGGTCCTCGCGCGTCGAGACCGCATCGACGATCACCCGGCGCGAACGGCGCACCGCGGCGGGGACGAGCACGCGCATGCCCACCCCGCGCACGCCGAAGTGCGCGTCGGGGACGAGCTTGTAGTGCAGGTCGTGGACCGTCGTGACGCGCGCCGCGCGACTCCACAGCGGCGCGGTGCTGGCGAGGCTGTGGATGACGTCGGCGCCGATCCGCGCCGCGATCCGCGGCACGTGCTGCTGCTCGCCGCGCACCCACTGCACCCGGCTGCGCGCGTCGACCGGGACGACCTCCATCGGCGCGACCTCGCCCCACGGCCCGCCGCCGGCCTGCGCCGCCTCGCGGTTGACGAGGCATGTGATCTCGATGTCCTCGCGCGCCGCCAGGCGGGGAATCAGCTCACGCGCGTAGGTCTCCATGCCGCCGATCTCCCCCGGGACGAGGTAGACGAGGTTGAGGGCGACGCGCAGCGGCACCGCGCGAAGGATGGCGGCGACGCCGGACCGGCCCGGGACGGCGACTACGATCCGCCGCGATGGCGCCGCTCGTCTCCGTCCTGCTCCCGACCAGGAACAGGCTCGACTACCTGAAGCTCGCGCTGCAGACGGTGCTGCGACAGGACGACGGGGACTGGGAGGCGATCGTCTCCGACAACGCGTCCGAGGAGGACATCGCCGGGCACGTCGCCGCGCTCGGCGACGCTCGGGTGCGCTACGTGCGCACCGCGTCCTTCGTCCCGGTGACCGAGAACTGGAACACGGCGCTCGCGCACAGCACGGGCGAGCACGTCGTCATGCTCGGGGACGACGACGGCCTGCTGCCCGGCTTCGTGGCCGCGGTCCGCGCGCTGCGCGAGCGCTTCGACGCCCCGGACGTGATCTACACCGGCGCGTGCCTGTTCGCCTACCCGGGCGTGATCCCCGAGCATCCGCGCGGCTACGTGCAGCCCTACTCCTACGCGAAGTTCTTCCGCGGGCGCGACGCGCCGTTCGTGCTCGACCCCGCCGTCGCCCGCGGGCTCGTCGACGCCGCCCTGGGCTTCCGCGTGCGCTACGGCTTCAACATGCAGTTCTCGACCGTCTCGCGGGCGCTTGTCGAGCGGCTCGCCCCGCACGGACCCTTCTTCCAGTCGGCGTTCCCCGACTACTACGCGACGAACGCCGCCTTTCTCACCGCGGAGCGGATCGTGATCGACCCCGCCGAGCGCGTCGCGATCGGGATCACGCCGAAGTCCTACGGCTTCTTCCACGCGAACGGACGCGAGGCGGAGGGCCGCGCGTTCCTTGGCGCCGCTCCGGACGAGGCGACGCGCGAGCTGCTCGAGCGCGAGCTGCTGCCCGGCTCGAACATCAACGCCGGCTGGCTGTCGGCGATGGCGTCGCTGACCGCCCGCTACGGCGCCGAGTACGGCCTGCGGCTCGACCTGCGCCGCTTCCGGATGCTCCAGGCCGAGCACGTCTACGAGCAGCGCCTGGCCGGCGAGATCGGCGACGACGAGCTGCAGGCGCTGCGCGCGCGGCTGCATCCGCGTGAGCGCCGCACCTGGGACGCGCTGGCAGCCGCGGCGCGCGGTGCGGGGCGGATCACGCCCGAGGCGGGCAGGCGTGCGGCGCGCCACGGGCTGCACCGCTGGGGGCTGCGCCAGATCCCCTACTGGGATCCGCCGCGCGAGCACGGCGACGCGACCCTGCTGGATCTCTACGAGCGGCGGGCGACCGTATGAGCAGGGCGCCGCGCGTCACGGTCGGGGTGCCGACCTACAACCGGGCGGCAGGGCTCGAGCGCACCGTCGCCTCCGTGCTCGCGCAGACGTTCGGCGAGCTCGAGGTCGTCATCTCCGACAACGCATCGACCGACGCGACGGCCGAGGTCGGCGCACGGCTCGCCGCCGGCGACGCGCGCGTGCGCGTGCTGCGCCACGACGTCAACGCCGGGCTGACCGCGAACTTCAACGCGGTGCTGGGCGCCGGCACGAGCGAGCTCGTCATGGTCGTCGCCGACGACGACTGGCTGGACCCGGACTACCTTGAGCGCTGCGTCGGCTTCCTCGACGCCCACCCCGGCCACGTGCTCGCCTCCGGCTCGGCGCGCTACCACCGCGGCGAGCAGCTGCGGGGGCCCGGCGTCGACGTCGACTGCGAGCAGGACGACCCGGCGGCGCGCGTGCGCTGGTACTTCGCCCACGTCGTCGACAACGCCTCGATCTACGGCGTGATGCGCCGCGAGGTGCTGGCCGGGGCGCTGCCGATGCCCAACGCGCTGGCGGGCGACTGGATGCTCATCGGCCGCCTGCTGATGGCCGGGAGGCTGCACACGGTCCGCGAGACCGTCGTGCACCGCTCGGTCGGCGGCACGAGCGCGAGCTTCCAGGACACGGCACGCTCGCTCGGGCTCACGGGCGCCCAGGCGCGCCACCCGCACGTGGCGATGGCCCGCCTGATCCGCGAGGACATCGCGTCTGGCTCGCCGGCGTATGCCTCGCTGCCCGCGCACGAGCGCCGGCGCCTGGGCACCGCATGCGCCCTCGCCGTGCTGCGCGCCCGGCCACTCGACGTCGTCAACGACGCACTCGGCCCGCTGCTGCGCCACCCACGCATGGCGCGCGTCGACGCCGCCGCCCACCGCGCCGTGCGCCGCCTGCGCGGGCAGGGGGAGGGCGACACGCCGTACCTGCCCTAGGCGCTCCCGCCCCACGCCAGCGCCGCGAGCCGCGCGCGCTCGCCGGCGTCCGCAGCGCCGTACTCGCGGGTGCGCCGGTCGGCGACGAGAAGGTTCTCCTGCTCGCCGCTGCGGAACGTGCGGCTCGCGGGCCAGCGCTCCGGCGGGTAGGCCTCGCCGTCGCGCCCGACGACGACGGCCTGCCGGCCGCTCGCGAGCACCTGGCGGGTGATGCTGCGGCGCCCGCTCTCGAGCATGTGCGCGCCGTGCTTGGAGGCGAGGTCCGGCAGGCGCAGACCGCGGATCGTCTGCGCCTGCGCCATGAACGCGTTCGTGCGCACGTGCGGATTGGGGAAGCGCGGGAACGAGCGCCAGGTCAGCAGGCCGCCCGCCGCGCGCACGAGCGCGCCGCGATCGGGCGCGTGCAGCGCCCCGCTCACGTGGCTCTCGTACGTCCCGGTCGCGCCCGCCAGGCCGACCTCGGGCCGCCGCGTGTGGCGGTCCAGCGCGGCGAGCCATCCGTCGGCGAGGATCTCGCTGCCGGAGTTCAGGAAGCACAGGCGCTCGGCGTCGAGCCGCGCCGCCGCGAGCAGATAGGCGGCGAGGTCCTGGAGCGGCTCGTCAGGCCACAGCTCCTCGTGCTCGACGGCCTCCAGGGCGGCGCGGTGTCCGGCCGCACCACTCGCGTCCTCGAAGCGGTTGAAGACGACGACGAGCCGGTGCGAGGCGCCGGCATCGTGCGCGCGATAGGAGCGCACGAACGCCTCCAGCGGCTCGACCCCGAGCGACCCGGACGCCAGGTGGACGACCGCGACGCTCACGGGACCCGCCAGGACTCCACGGCTCCGGCGATGCCCTCGGCGAGGCCGACGACGGGACGGAAGCCCACCTCTGCGGTCAGCCGCGTGGCATCGGCGACGACCGCGGCCGGGTCGCCGGGACGCGCGGGCAGCGCACCGATCCGCAGCAGGTCCGGCCGCCCGGCGGCGTCCGCGACCAGCTCGACCACGTCGCGGATCCGCACGCCCACCCCCGCGCCGACGTTGATCGCGCCGCCGACGGGCGTGTCGACGAGCGCGGCGAACGCGCCCGCCACGTCGTCGACGTGGATCAGGTCGCGGACCTGTGTCCCCTCCGTCGTCCGGGCGGGCTCGCCCGCCAGCAGCGCACGCGCGACCGACGCCACGAGCCGCCCCGGCGCCTCGCCCGGGCCGTACGGGAAGAAGATCCGCCCCCAGGCCAGCTCCACCCCGGCCTGGGCGCACAACGCGGATGCCGCCTCGTGCAGGCGCGCCTTGGCCGCGCCGTACGCCGTGGCGGGGGCGATCGGCGCGTCCTCGGCCAGCCGCTCGGCCCCCGTCGTCCAGTCGTACTCGGCGCACGTCCCCGCCACCACGACGCGGCGGCCGCCGGCGTCCGCGAACGCGCGCAGCAGCGCGAGCGACGCCGTGACCCAGGCATCGTTCTCCGGTGCCTCCCAGAACGCGCCGTGCTCGGTGACCCACGCGAGGTGGACGAGCACCTCCGGCGCGGCCGCGGCGTCGACCGCGGCGGCCGGGTCGGCGAGCAGGTCCACCTGCGCACGGCGCGGGCCCGTCACCTCGTGGCCCGCCCCCGCCAGCAGACCGGCCAGCCGCGAGCCGATGAACCCGCCGGCGCCGGTGACGAGGACGCGGCTCACGCCGCGTAGTCGGGGTAGGCGCGATCCTTGTCGGAGATCGTGCGACCCTCCGGGGCCTCCGGCCAGGCGATCGCGAACGCGGGGTCGTCCCAGCGCACGCCGCTTGCCGCCTGCGCGACGTACTCGTGCCCCATGAGGTAGAGCACCTCGGTGTCGTCGGCGAGCGTCTGGAAGCCGTGCGCCACGCCCGGCGGCAGGTACAGCCCGCGCCCGTTCTCCGCGCTCAGCTCGACGGCGTGCCAGCGGCGGTGCGCCGGCGAGCCGGGGCGCAGGTCGAGCGCGACGTCGAAGATCGCGCCGCGCACGCAGCGCACGAGCTTGGGCTCACCGTGCGGCGCGGCCTGCAGGTGCATGCCGCGCAGCGTCCCGCGCCGCACGTTGAACGAGGCGCTCGCCTGCACGACCGCCGGCTCGAGCCCATGCGCGGCGAACGCGGCGGCGTCGAACGTCCGCGCGAACCAGCCGCGCTCGTCGGCGATGCGCTCGGGCTCGACGACCCAGACGCCGGGGATCGGTGTCGGCGCGAGCTTCATGTCGGCTTCTGCAGGACCATCGTGTACGCCGCTCCCCGCAGCCCGCGCCGCTCGACCGGTGCGAGCACCGCGGCGATCGCCGTCCCGGCCGCCTGCGCGAGGCGATGGGTGATCCAGCGCGACTGCGGACGGCGCAGAGCGTAATGCCACGCGAAGGCGTTCCAGTGCCGCGCGC
>JADGPM010000349.1 GCA_017882425.1 Solirubrobacteraceae bacterium | reverse complement strand
CTCAGCGTCACCGGGTCGGTCCCGGCGAGCTGTGCGAGCTCCGGGCTCGCGTCCTCAAGATGCTCCAGTCGTCGAAGCGCACCGCGCCGCTCTGCAGCGTGATGATCGCGCCGGCGCGGAAGTCGGGTCGCCGGCGAGCGGGTTGCGGAAGACGACCTCGCGCAGCTTGTCGTCCGTGATCGCGTACGGGTGGTACCGGCGCCCGCGGTCGTCGAGGTGCACCGGCGCTTACGCGCTGCGCTTAGGCGTTCTTCGCGAAGTCGAGGTAGTGCTCGCGGAAGCCATGGACGCGAGCGCGGGGACCTCGGACGGCGCCCGCTTCTGGCACGCCCATGCTCGCGCGCGGGTTGCCGTGGCGTTGCCGCGTGGTTGACGTCCCTGCGGCGCGCGTCACACGCTCAGGCCGGCCGGCTCCCCGGCCCGCAGCCAGCGCACCCGCTCGGCGAGCGGTGAGGCGGCGAAGGCGTCCTGCGCGTCGACATGCGACTGGCGGAAGTGCTTCCAGCCCTCGTAGTGCATCGGGACGATCGTCGTGGGGTCCAGCAGCCCGCACAGCTCGATCGCGTCCTGCGCGGTCATCGTGTAGCGCAGCGGCCCGGAGACCGGGAAGCGCACGCCGCCGAGGTGGATGATCGCCGTGCCGACGTCGAGCCGCCGGGCGACCTCGCGGACGCCGTCGTAGAGCACCGTGTCGCCGGAGATCCACAGCACCCCGTGCTCCTGGCCCTCCCAGCGCAGCGCGAAGCCGATCACGTCGCCGACGATCGGATGGCTCCCGGGCGGTCCGTGCCGGCACGGGGTCGCGGTGATCTCCAGCGGCGGGCGCCCCTCGGCCTCGAGCGTCGTCGTGGCCCACGGTGCGAGGCCGCGTGCCGCGCCGCCGAGCCGCCGCGCGCCCGCCCGCGTCGTGACGACCGTCCCCATCCGCGGCAGCAGGGCGCGGCCGGCCGGGTCGAGGTTGTCCCCGTGGTGGTCGTGGCTCAGCAGCACGGCGTGGATCGGCTCCAGCTCGTCGAACGCGATCGCCGGGCCCTGGAGCTTGCGCGAGACCGTGCCCCAGCCGAAGAAGTAGCGCTTCCCCGGGGGATCGAACGTCGGGTCGGTCAGGATCCGCCACGGGCCGATCTCGAGCAGCGCGGTCGGACCGCCGATGTAGGTGATGCGCACGTCGGACATGCGGTGGGCTCCCTGGTGGTGCGGATGACACGCCGCCCTGGGCGAGAACGCCCGGGCGACGCCGGTCCCGCGGCGTAGACTCGCGCATGCCGGTCCCCCGGCGAGACGAGGAGGCGGTTTGAGGGTCGAGGAGGTCGATGAGACGCTGATCGATTCGGTCTGCGAGCGGCTCCGCGGGCAGCTCCCCGAGGACGACGCCGAGCAGGCCACCCGGTTCATCCGCCGGTACTACCGGTGGGTGTCGCCCGACGACATCGCCGACCGCAGCGAGCTGGACGTCTACGGCGCCGCGCTGGCGCACTTCAACTTCGCGCGCGAGCGCGAGCCTGGCAGGCCGAAGGTCCGCGTCTTCAACCCGGACTTCGAGACGCACGGCTGGAAATCGACGCACACCGCCGTGGAGATCGTCACCGACGACATGCCGTTCCTCATCGACTCGGTGACGATGGAGCTCAACCGTCGCGGCTTCGGCGTCCACGTGATCATCCACCCCGTCATGCAGGTGCGGCGCGATGCCACCGGCCGCCTGCTCGAGGTGCTGGCGCCCGGCGCCGCCCTGACCGCCGACTTCGCAGCCGAGTCGGTCATCCACGCCGAGGTCGACCGCCAGACCGACCCGGCAAGCCTCGGGCAGCTGACGGCGCACCTGCTGCGCGTCATCGGCGAGGTCCGCGCCGCCGTCGAGGATTGGCCGGCGATGCGCGCACGCGCATTGGAGCTCGGCGCGGAGCTCCAGGCCGCTCCGCCGCCGCTGCAGGCCGTCGACGTCGATGAGGTCGCGGCGTTCCTCACGTGGCTGGCCGACGACCACTTCACCTTCCTGGGGTACCGCGAGTACGACCTGCTGGAGGACGGCGACGACACCGCGCTGCGTCAGGTGAAGGGCTCGGGCTTCGGGATCCTGCGCACCGACTCCCCGCACGAGCGCTCGAGCCAGTTCGAGCTGCTGCCCGCGCGCGTGCGTGCGCTCGCGCGCGAGCCGTTCCTGCTGAACCTCACGAAGGCGAACTCACGCGCGACGGTGCATCGCCCGGCCTTCCTGGACTACATCGGCGTCAAGCACTTCGACGCGAACGGCCGCGTGACGGGCGAGCGGCGCTTCCTGGGCCTCTACACGACGACCGCCTACCACGCGAGCCCGCGGGAGATCCCGATCCTGCGTCGCAAGTTCGACGCCGTCATGGAGCGTGCCGCGTTCCCGCCCGACAGCCACAACGAGAAGGCGCTCGTCGCGATCCTCGAGACGCATCCACGCGACGAGCTGCTGCAGACCTCCGTCGACGAGCTCTTCGAGGTCGCGATGGCGATCCTTCACCTCGGCGAGCGCCAGCGCGTGCGCCTGCTGGTGCGCCGTGACGTGTTCGGCCGCTTCCTGTCCTGCCTGGTGTTCGTTCCGCGCGACCGCTTCAACACCGAGAACCGGCGGCGCATCGAGCGGATCCTCGTCGAGTCCTTCGACGCCGCCAGCAGCGACTACGCGACGCGCATCTCGGAGTCCTCGCTGGTGCGCCTGCACTACACGCTCTACATCGAGCCGGGACGCTGGCCGGAGTACGACCCCGACGAGATCGAGGCGCGGATCGTCGGCGCGACGCGCTCGTGGAACGACGACCTCGAGGAGGCGCTCGTCCACGAGCACGGCGAGGAGCGCGGCAACGAGCTCTTCCACTTCTACGGCGACGCCTTCCCGGCCGCGTACCGCGACGATTGGGTCGCGCGCGCCGCGCTGAGCGACATCCGCCGACTCGAGGCCATCAGCGGTCCCGACGACCTGGCGCTGAGCCTCTATCACCCGCTCGAGGCGCCGCCGCACGTCATGCGCGCGAAGATCTTCCGCTCCGGCACGCCGCTGGCGCTCTCGGACATGCTGCCGGTGTTCGAGAACCTCGGGGTCAAGGTCGACGATGAGCGTCCCTACGAGGTGACCCCGCTCGGCAGGCACCCCGCCTGGATCTACGACTTCGGACTCGAGCACGCGGCGGAGGGCGAGCTGCCCGCCGAAGCCGGGGCGATGTTCCAGGACGCGTTCACCCGCACCTGGCACGGCGACGCCGAGAACGACGGCTACAACCGCCTCGTCCTGCGCGCCCGGATGACCTGGCGTGAGGTCGCGATCCTGCGGGCGGTCGCGCGCTACCTGCGCCAGGCGGGCACGACCTTCAGCGACCACTACGTCGAGGAGGCGCTCGTCGCCCACCCGGAGATCGCGCGGCTGCTCGTCGAGCTGTTCCGCGCGCGCTTCGACCCCGCCCACCCGGAGGCGACGCGGTCGCGGTCGGCGGGATCGATCGCCGAGCGGATCGGCGCGGCGATCGACGCCGTCACCAGCCTCGACCAGGACCGCATCCTGCGCCAGTTCCTGGCGGTCGTCGACGCGCTGCTGCGGACCAACTTCTTCCAGCAGGCGGACGGGGCCAAGCCGTACATCTCGCTGAAGCTCGACCCCGCGCAGCTCTCGTGGCTGCCGCTGCCGCGCCCCGAGTTCGAGATCTTCGTCTACTCCCCGCGCGTCGAGGGCGTGCACCTGCGCGGCGGGCGCGTCGCCCGCGGCGGGCTGCGCTGGTCGGACCGCCGTGAGGACTTCCGCACCGAGGTCCTCGGGCTGATGAAGGCGCAGACGGTCAAGAACGCCGTGATCGTGCCGGTCGGCGCGAAGGGGGGATTCTTCGTCAAGCGCCCGCCGGCCACGGGCGGGCGCGACGCGCTGCTCGAGGAGGTCGTCGCGTGCTACCGGACGTTCATCCGCGGGCTGCTCGACATCACCGACAACATCGTGGGCGGCGAGATCGTCGTCCCCGCCGACGTGGTCCGCTACGACGGCGACGACCCCTACCTCGTCGTCGCGGCCGACAAGGGAACGGCGACGTTCTCGGACATCGCCAACGAGATCTCGATGGCGTCGGGCTTCTGGCTGGGCGACGCGTTCGCCTCGGGCGGCTCCTCGGGCTACGACCACAAGCGGATGGGGATCACGGCCCGCGGCGCCTGGGAGTCGGTCGAGCGCCACTTCCGCGAGCTCGGCCACAACGTCGCCGAGCAGGACTTCAGCGTCGTCGGCATCGGCGACATGTCGGGCGACGTGTTCGGCAACGGGATGCTGCTCTCACGCCACATCCGGCTGATCGCCGCGTTCAACCACCGCGACATCTTCCTGGACCCCGACCCCGACCCCGAGACGAGCCACGACGAGCGCCGGCGCCTGTTCGAGCTGCCGCGCTCCTCCTGGACGGACTACGACCCCGCGTGCATCTCCGCGGGCGGCGGCGTGCATTCGCGCGAGGCGAAGTCGATCCCGCTGACCCGGCAGGTGCGCGCCGCGCTGCAGGTGGACGCCGAGGCGCTCACGCCGAACGAGCTGATCCGGGCGATCCTGCGCGCGCCCGCCGACCTGCTGTGGAACGGCGGCATCGGCACGTACGTGAAGGCCGAGAGCGAGACGCACACGGAGGTCGGCGACAAGACGAACGACGCGGTGCGCGTCGACGCCGGCGAACTGCGCTGCCGCGTCATCGGCGAGGGCGGCAACCTCGGGCTGACGCAGCGCGCGCGGATCGCCTTCGGCCTCGCCGCCGGGCACGTCAACACCGACGCGATCGACAACTCCGCGGGCGTCGACTGCTCCGACCACGAGGTCAACATCAAGATCCTGCTCGACGCCGTGGTCGCGGCGGGCGACCTCACCCGCAAGCAGCGCAACGAGCTGCTCGTGCAGATGACCGACGAGGTCGCCGAGCTCGTCCTGACCGACAACTACGAGCAGGGCGAGACGCTCAGCCTGGCCGAGGCCCAGGCCGCGAGCATGATCGACGTCCACGCGCGTTTCATCCGCAGCCTCGAGCAGGCGGGCCGCCTGGACCGCGAGCTCGAGGCGCTGCCGAGCGACACTGCGATCGACGAGCGCAAGGCCGCGGGGAAGGGCCTGACGCGGCCCGAGCTGGCGACGCTCGTCGCCTACAGCAAGCTCGAGCTGCACGACGAGCTCGTCGACTCCGACGTCCCCGAGGACCCGCATCTCTCGGGCGAGCTGCAGCGCTACTTCCCGCAGGTGCTCTCCGAGCGCTTCGGCGCGGAGATGCGCGAGCACCGGCTGCGGCGCGAGATCACCGCGACCCAGGTCGTCAACAACGTGCTGCACGGCGGCGGCACGACGTTCGCGTTCCGCCTCAACGAGGAGATGGGCGCGCTGCCCTCGGAGACCGCGCGCGCCTACGCGGTCGCGCGCGACGTGTTCGAGATGCGTCCACTGTGGTCGCAGCTCGAGGATCTGGACAACGTCGTCGACGCGGCCACGCAGACCCGCATGCTGCTCGAAGGGCGCACGCTCGTGGAGCGCGCGACACGCTGGCTGCTGCGCAACCGCCGGCGCCCGCTGCCGATCGCCGCGACCGTCGCGTTCTTCGAGCCCGGTACGGCGGAGCTCTACCGGGCGCTGCCGCGCCTGCTCGACGTCGACGAGGCCGAGGAGCTCGCGCGGCGCCTGGAGACGTACACGCAGGCGGGGGTGCCGGTCGAGGTCGCCCAGCGCTCCGCGAGCCTGGCGCCGATGTTCTCGGCGCTCGACATCGTCGAGGTCGCCCACGACCTCGAGCTCGACGTCGAAGGGGTCGCCGCCGTCCACTTCGGCCTGGGGGCCCGGCTGCACCTGCACTGGCTGCGCGCGCGGATCAGCGAGCTCACGCGCGACGACCGCTGGAACGCGCTCGCGCGCGCGGCGCTCCGCGAGGACCTCAACACCCTGCACCGCTCGCTGACCGCCGAGGTCGTGCGCGGCATGCCCTCGACGGCGGCGGCAGGGGCGCGCATCGACTCATGGATCGCCGGGAACCCCGCGGCGGAGCGCTGCCTCGTGACGCTGACCGAGATCCAGACAGGGGGCGTCTTCGATCTGACGACGCTCGCGGTGGGGGTGCGTGAGGTGCGCAACCTGATTCAGGCGCCGGGGGGCTGACGGGCATCCGCGCGCGCCGCGGTGGCGCGGTCCGCTGACCGCGGTCGGCCGGAACCGCGTCGACGGAACAGGGGAAAGTACGACTCCCGCCGCGGGCGCACACCGATGCTCCGGCGCCCGCACCGGCCTAGCGTCCGCATCACCGGCAGGCGGAGAGAGAGGCAGCGGTCATGGGTGAGCAGCTCAGCATGCTCGACACGATGTTCCTGGACCTCGAGCAGTTCGACGAGGCGGCCCACATGCACATCGGCGCGGCGCTGATCTTCGAGCCGCTGCCCGGCGGCGGGACGCCGGGGATCGGAGCGCTGCGCGGACACGTGCGCGGGCGCGTCGGCGCACTGCCGCGCTTCGCCCAGCAGCTGTCCGGCATCCACGCGGGCCCGATGACCTGGCTGACCTGGGAACCGGCGCGGGGCTTTGACCCCGACGGCCACGTGCATCACGCGACGCTGCCGGCCCCGGGCGGCGAGGCCGAACTGCGCGAATGGCTCGGCGACTTCTGGTCGCACCGGCTCGACCGCCACCGCCCGCTGTGGGAGATGACGCTCGTCGACGGCCTCGAGGGCGGGCGCTGGGCGCTGGTGACCAAGACCCACCACTGCCTCGTGGACGGCGTCGGCTCGCTGGACATCGGCCACCTGCTGCTCGACGCCTCGCCCGACGCTCCGCCGCCGGAGCCTCGCTCCGTCCCCGCGGACGTGACGGGCGACGACGCGCCGCACGGCGACGGGCGCTTCTGGCTCTCCCCCGGTCTGGTCCTGCGCGGCACGCGTGCCGGCATCGGCGCGGCGACCCATCCGCGCCACTCCTTCGAGCAGGTCCGCGCCGCCGTCGACCTCGTCGTGCGCGAGCAGGTCATCGGCGCGCCGCAGTCGAGCCTCAACGGGCCGATGAGCGGTACGCGGCACTTCGCCACCGTGCGCCTGGACCTCGCCGACGTCAAGGAGGTCCGGGCGCGCCTCGGCGGGACGGTCAACGACGTCGTGCTCGCGCTCTGCGCGGGCGGGCTGCGCCATCTCCTGCTCTCACGCGACGCCACCCTCCCGGCCGACAGCCTGCGCGCGCAGGTGCCGGTCAACATCCGCAGCGACGACCGTCAGCACGCGCTCGGAAACGAGCTGACCTCGCTGTTCGTGGAGCTGCCGCTGGCCGAGGCCGACCCGCTCGAGCGCTACCGCAGCGTCGTCGAGCGCGCCGAGGCATTCAAGTCCGGCACGCAGCGCGCCGGCGGCAAGACGATCATCGACCTCGCCGACATGGGGCCGCCGCTGGCGGGCGGGCTGATCGCGCGCACGATGTTCGGCGGCACGCGGATGTTCAACCTGACGATCACGAACGTGCCGGGTCCACAGGAGCGCCTCTACGCCTTCGGCGCGCCACTCGTCGAGGTCCTGCCGCTCGTCCCGCTGTTCGCCGGGCACTCGGTCGGCATCGCGGTCGTCACGTACGCCGGCCAGATGGTGTTCGGCCTGAACGCCGACCGGATGGCGGCGCCGGACGTCGAGGTGCTCGCCGAGGGCATCGAGCAGGCGTTCACCGAGCTGCAGGCACCGGTGACGGTGTAGCGGCCTCTACGCCGCGCGAACCGCGACGCTCTCCCGCAGCGCGACCTCGAAGGCCGCGACGACCTGCGGGTCGAACTGCGAGCCGGCGCAATGGCTCAGCTCCTGCGCCGCGGCCTGCGGGTCCATTCCCGAGCGGTAGGCGCGGTCCTTCGTCATCGCGTCGTACGCATCGCACACGGCGATGATCCGCGCGCCGAGCGGGATCGCGTCGCCGGCGAGCGCGTCCGGGTAGCCGGAGCCGTCCCAGCGCTCGTGGCTGGAGCGGACCATCGCCGCGACCGGGGCCAGGCCCGGCGAGGCGGTGATGATGCGCTCGCCGATCAGCGTGTGGCGGCGCATGAACTCCCACTCGTCGTCGTCGAGCGGCCCGGGCTTGCGCAGGATCTCGTCGGGGATCGCGACCTTTCCGACGTCGTGCAGCTCGGCCGCCAGGCGGACGTGCTGGACCTCGTCGCCGGCGAGGCCCAACGCCAGCGCGACGCGCTCGGCGAGGTCCGCGACGTCACCCACGTGCGTCCCCAGCTCCGGGTCGCTCTCGACGAGGATCCGCAGCATGACCTCCTTGGCCTCGTCGGGGATCGACGTGCGCCCGCTGCGCTTCCCCGCGTAGAGGCGCTTGTCGGCGATCCGCAGCGCGTCGCTCGGGTCGTGTGCCTCGTCGGCGAGGACGACCGCGCCGTGCGAGCAGCCGATGCTGAAGCCCTCCCCGCTCTCGTGGAGCGCGGCCGCGCAGCCGGCGAGCAGGACCTCGTCCGGCCGGTCGAGCAGCACGCAGAACTCGTCGCCGCCCATCCGGTAGGCGGTGCCGCAGCCGGCGACCCGCTCGGCGAGGCTCACCCCCAGGCGCTGCAGGAGGGCATCGCCGGCAGGGTGGCCGAAGCTGTCGTTGTAGTGCTTGAAGCCGTCGAGGTCGAAGATCGCGAGCAGCCGCCGCGCCACTGGCTCCTCGAAGGCGCGCTCGAGGTCGGTCGTCAGCGAGCGGCGGTTGCCCAGACCCGTGAGCGAGTCGGTCAGCGCCTCCTCACGGCTGACGTCGAGCATCGCGAGGTTCTCGCGGTAGGTGAGGATGAGCCGCGCCATGACGGCGGCGAGCGATGCGGCGGCCAGCACGATCGCCAGGCCGTTGAGACGTCCGACACTGCCGGCGACGAGCACGCTCAGGCCGAGCAGCGCGAACGCCACCGGCGTCATGATCGCGCGCGTCGAGCTCGGCCGCGCGACCGCGACGCGCACCTGCACCGGTTGCCAGGCCGCGGCCCCGAAGAAGACGGCCGTCGCCCACCAGCCCGCGTCGAACGGGCCCCCGGAGACCCACGTCCCCCTGGCGGTCAGCACGAGGTACAGCGAGTCCGACAGCCAGAAGCTCGTCACGCCCGCCATCAGCAGCCACTGGGTGCGGTCGCCGCGCCACCCGCCGGCGGCGAGCGCGCCGACCATGAAGCCGAGCAGGATCAGATCGGCGACCGGGTAGGCGAGGTTCGTTGCGACGGCGAGCCGGTCCCCGCCGACCGCGTCGAGCACCTGCTGCAGCACGACGGCGGCGCTCACCGCGCCGACGGCGAGCGCCGACGTCACGCCGTCGACCCAGAGCATGCGCGGCAGGCCGCTCACGCGCTCGCGCAGCAGCAGCGCGATCCCGGCGAAGAGGAAGGGCGGCAGCAGCAGGTAGCCGATGTCCGCCGGCGAGGGGACCGGGGGACTCGCGTCGTTCCAGAGCACGAGCGTGAAGTACGTCTCGCCCAGGACCCAGCAGGTCAGACCGGTGGCGATCAGCGTCCACGCGAGGCGCTCGCGGCGCTCGGCGACGGCGCGCGCGAAGCACAGCGCGGCGCCGACCCCCATGACCACCAGGTGCATCCACTTCACGGGGCCGGTCGGCATCCCGGCGACGCCCATCGCATGCAGCTGCCACACGGCGAGCCAGCCCGCACAGAGCACGACGAGGACACGCGGCGCGATGGCCATCGGACGTGCATCGGCCCGCGGGCGGGCGGGCTTGACCGTAGAATCCCCGGATTCAACCTGTGGCGCGGGCCCGCT
>JADGPM010000102.1 GCA_017882425.1 Solirubrobacteraceae bacterium | reverse complement strand
GGCGGCCGCCTCGAGCTCGATCGCCGCCTGCCCCTCGTAGGTCGTGTGCGTGCGCAGCCCGCACAGCGCCGCGACCGCGTCGAAGAGGCGGCCCATGCTCGTCGTCTGCGGCGCGGCGAAGCCGGTGGCGGCCATCCGCGCGACGGCGTCCCAGGACTCCGAGCCGACCGCGTCCGCCAGCTGCGGCGGGGGCGGGACGTGCGCACCCGTCGCGGCGACGAGCCAGGCACACGCCATCCGCCAGGGCTCGCGCGCCGCGCGGTCCCCGCCGGGCAGGCGCACCGGCCAGAGCGAGCCGGTGCGGGTGTACCCGCGCAGGTCGCCGGCGAGGATCTCGCCGCCCCACACGGTCCCGTCCGGGCCGTGGCCGGCGCCGTCGAAGATCGCCCCGACCGCGGGGCCGCTCTCACCGTGCTCGGCGAGACAGGCGGCGAAATGCGCGTGGTGGTGCTGTACGCCGATCGTCTCGACGCCGTCGCGCTCGAGCGCGTAGGCCGTCGCGAGGTGGTCCGGGTGCAGATCATGGGCGACGACCTGCGGCGTGACCGCGAACAGCCGCTCGAAGTGGGCGATGCCCTCGCGGTAGGCCGCGAGCGTCTCGGCGTTGCGCAGGTCGCCGATGTGGTGACCGACCCAGGCGCGATCGCCCTTGGCGAGGCAGAACGTGTTCTTGAGCTCGGCGCCGCAGGCGAGGATCGGCCGTGGCGCCCGCAGGGGCAGCGTCACGCTCGCCGGGACGTACCCCCGCGAGCGGCGCACGACGAGCGGCCGCCCGCGCGCCGCCCGCACGACCGAGTCGTCCGTGCGCGTGCGGATGGGGCGGTCGTGGACGAGGAACGCGTCGGCGACCCGGGCCAGGCGCGCGAGCGCGTCGTCGTCGCGGAAGGCGATCGGCTCGTCGGAGAGGTTCCCGCTCGTCAGCACCAGCGGCGCACCGCAGTCGGTGCTCAGCAGGTGGTGCAGCGGCGAGTAGGGCAGCATCACGCCGAGCTCGCGCGAGCGCGGCGCGACCTCCGGCGCCACGGGCGCGCGGGGCTGCCGCGGGGCGAGCACGATCGGCCGCGCCGGGGACTCCAGCAGCCGCACCTCGGGGTCCTCGGCTTCGATCAGCGTGCGGGCCTGCGCGACATCCGCCGCGAGCAGCGCGAACGGGCGGTCCTCGCGCCGCTTGCGCGCGCGCAGCGCGCGGACCGCGACGACGTCGTCGGCACGGCAGGCCAGGTGGTAGCCGCCCAGCCCCTTGATCGCCAGGATCGCGCCCGCGTCCAGCAGCTGGGCCGCGCCGGCCACCGCGTCGGTCGCGGTGGTGGTGATCGCACTCCCGTCGGCGCGCAGCAGCCGCGCCTGCGGGCCGCAGACAGGGCACGCGTTCGGCTGGGCGTGGAAGCGCCGGTCTCCGGGGTCCTCGTACTCCGCGCGACAGGCCGCGCACATGGTGAACCCGGCCATCGTCGTGCGCGGCCGGTCGTAGGGCACGTCGCGCACGATCGTGAAGCGCGGGCCGCAGTTCGTGCAGTTGACGAAGGGGTAGCGGTGGCGGCGGTCCGCGGGGTCGCGCAGCTCGGCCAGGCAGTCCTCGCACGTCGCCGCATCGGGCACCACGAGCGCGGCCGGGGCGCCGTGGCGCGCGCTCGCGACGATCGCGAAGCTGCGCTCGCCGGTCGAGGGCACGTCGCGGACGAGGACGCGCTCGACCTGCGCGAGCGGGGGCGCCTCGCCGGGCAGGCGCTGCAGGAACGCGCTGACGGCGCCCGGCTCGCCCTCGATCTCGAGCACGACGCCGCGCTCGTCGTTGCCGACGCTTCCCGCCAGCTGCAGCTCGCGCGCCAGCCGATGGACGTAGGGGCGGAACCCGACGCCCTGGACGGTGCCCTCGACGCGGCCACGCACGCGCCGGCTCACGCCGGCTCCTCGAGCAGCTCGCGCAGCACGTGCCAGGCGCTCGCCTGCGCCTCCTGGATGCGCGGGATGTGCTCGGAGCGGGTGACGACGACGTGATCGGCGAGCCCCTCCGCGGCGATGCGGCCGCCGTCGTAGCCGACCAGGGCGATGCTCGCCAGCCCGTGCTCGCGCGCCTGCGCCAGCGCGGCGATCACGTTCAGCGAGTTGCCGCTGGTCGAGAAGGCGAGCAGCGCGTCGCACGGTCCGCCGTAGGCGATCACCTGGCGCGCGAACAGTGCGTCCGTCCCGATGTCGTTGGCGATCGCGGTGAGGATCGCCGGATCGCCGGCGAGGTCCAGGGCGCGGCGCACGGGCCAGCGCGGGCGGGACGCAATCACCGGCGGGTCGCGCAGGTCGGCGACGGCGTCCATCGCATCGGTCGCCGAGCCGCCGTTGCCGAGCGCGAGCACCGTGCCGCCGGCGTCGAGGCGCGCACGCAGGGTGCGCGCCGCCGCGGCGAGCACGTCGCGGTTCTCGCCGAGCGTCTGGGCGCGGAGGCCCGCGATGTCGCGGGCCTTGGCGAGCGTCGAGTCGCGCACGTCGGCCAGCACGGCGTCGAGGTCGTGCTCGCGCTCGGCGAGGAAGGGGTAGAGGAAGCTCGACGCGCCGGTGTCGTGGCCCGGGCGCGCGTCGCGGCCCGCCAGCAGGCCGCGATGCTCGAAGAAGACGTGCACGAGCTCCCAGAGCACGTGATAGGTGGTCTCGGCGAGCTCCTGTGCGACGAGCGGGTCGGCGGCCTCGGGCACGAGCTCCCACTGCGCGCCGACGCGCGCGAACGCGAGCGTCAGGCAGCCGGCCCGCTCCGCGTCGAGGACGGCGGCCTCGACGTCCCCGCCCGCCCCGAAGGCGATCGCGATGTCGGATCGCCGGGCGAGCAGCTCCACCTCGCCGGGCGCGAGCGCGAGCGCCGGCAGCGCGCGCTTGCCGACGATCACCGGGTGGACGAACTCGACGGCGACGTGCCGCGCGTCGGACCAGTCCGCCGCCGAGGCGCCGAACGCGAGCAGGCGCCCGCCGCGCGCGAAGCGCTCGGCCATCTGATGGCACAGGCGCGCGAGATCCCCGGCCTGTGCGCCGAAGAATCGCTCGCCCGCGTCGACGCGCGCGGCGAGCAGCGCGTCGACGCGGTCCACGGCGGTCGCCGCCGTGCTCACGCGGGCGCTCCCGCGATCTGCGCGCGGCGCGCGGGCAGGGCCGCGAGCCGGTCGCGCAGCTCTTCGACGCCCGCGCCGGTGCGCGCGCTCACGAGCAGGTGCGCGACCCCCGGATGCACCGCCTCCAGGTGATGGAGGTAGTGCGCCATGTCGAAGTCGACGTGGCCGAGCAGGTCGATCTTGTTGACGATCACGAGCTCGCAGGCACGGAACATCAGCGGGTACTTCAGCGGCTTGTCCTCGCCCTCGGCGACCGAGGAGACCATGATCCGAGCATCCTCGCCGACCCGGAACTCGGCCGGGCAGACGAGGTTGCCGACGTTCTCGATGATCAGCAGGTCGAGCTCGTCGAGCGGGAGCGAGGGGATCGCCGAGCGGACCATGTTGGCGTCCAGGTGGCACTCGCCGCCGAAGCCGCCACCGGTGTTCAGCTGGACGACGGGAACATGCAGGTGCGCCAGACGGTCGGCGTCGAGACTGCCCTGCACGTCGCCCTCCAGAACCCCGACGCGCACGCCTTCGAGCCCCAGCGCGACGACCCGTTCGAGCAGCGTCGTCTTGCCTGCACCCGGGGCGCTCATGAGGTTGACCACCGTCACGCCGGCGCGGTCGAAGTCGTCGCGATTGGCGCGCGCGATCGTGTTGTTGGCGTCGAGCGCGTCCTCCACGACGCGCACCCTGACTCGATGCATCCGGAGCTCCTTCCTACATCGCTCTGACCTTGAGGTAGCGGCGGATCTCCGGCACCTGCGTGCCGACCGCGGCCGCCGCCAGGCCCGCGATCGCGAGTGCCACGACGCGCTTCATGTCATCGCCTCCTTCCGAACGCTCTCGATCACCGACTCGACGAGGCCGACGGCCCAGGGGAGCGCGGCCCGGACGGGCTCGGTGAGCTCTGCAACGATCTCGTCCTCCTCGCCCGTCATGACGTGCTGGGGCTCGCACCCGACCACGATCACGCGCGGCATCCGGCCGCCGAGGGCCTGGGCGAGCGCGAGCACCTGGACGGGGTCCATGCCGTGCGCGTCGGGGGCCGGGTCCGCTGCGTCGAGGTCCGGTTCGATGACGTACAGCGTTCCCGGGGCCGCGCCCCGCGGCGTCGCGTCGACGAACAGCGCCACGTCGTAGTCGTGCAGGGCGTAGGCCAGGTCCATGCCGCGGATCCCGTAGTCCTCGACGTGGACGCGCTCGGGCAGCTCGCGCTGCGCAAGGCGCTCGGCCACCGCGACGCCGAAGCCGTCGTCGCCGAGGAAGACGTTGCCGATGCCGGCGACGAGGATGCGCGGCGGCAACGGTGGGGCCACCGGGCCGCCGAGCGGCTCGACCTCCTCGGGCGCGAAGAAGAAGCGGTGCCCGATCTGGCGCTGCTCGCCCAGGTCGCGGCCGGGGTCGTCGTCGATCGTCACCGCGAGGTGGACGACGCCCTCGGTGCTCTGAAGGACCTCCGCGACGGTGGCCGCGCGACCCGCGAGCGCGATGTCGAGGACGTCGCCGCCGCGCCGCGGGCGGCAGCGCACGCGGCTGCCGGCGCGGACCGCGATGCCGTCGATCGTCACGGACGCCGGCCCGAGCGTGCGGATCTGGTCCCAGTCGCCGCGCGGGAGGCTCATCGCCGGACCATCCCGAACTCGCGGATCGTCCCGTGCAGGCGCATGAGCTCCTCGTCGCTGAGCGCCTCGGTGCGCTCGAGGATCGCCCGCGCGCGCGGGTCGCTGTCGCGCATCTCGCGCCGCTCGTCCGCGGTCATCGCGAGGATGTTGAGGACGAGCATCTGATCGATCTCGGTCGCGTCGAAGAGATCGCCCGGGCTCTCGGGCGCGATCTGCGGATGATCGGGCAGGATGATCGGCGAGCAGAGCACGGTGCGGTCGTCGGCCTCGTCCGGTGAGGCGAGCACCGGCCACGTCCCGGCGTTCTCGCATGCCTCGGCAGCCTCGCGGAGCCGGGACGGCGGGTCGGTGATCGAGACGAAGCCGCCCGCCGGCGCCTCGAGGACGATGTGCGTCGAGCAGAACGTCTGCTTGAGGGTCTCCTCGCGGCTCGCGCCGCCCCAGGGCGTCGTGTTGCGGACGCGCACCTCGATGCGTGCGAGCTGCGCGTCGAGCATCGTCGCCGAGATGTCGACCGTGCCGGTCAGGGCGCGCCAGCGGTGCACGAGGACCCCGGCGTCGTCTCCGAGCACCTCGGTGCGGCTCCCCGCCGGGACGTCGATCGCGAGCCGGATGCCCGCTTCGAGATCGGCGAGCGAGACCGCGCCGCTGCACACGTCGCGCTCGGCGGCCTCCTCCCACGCGACGTGGCGCTCGTCGCCCACCCACAGCTCGTCGACCGGCCTGAGCCCTGCGGGGGTGCGGCGCGCGACGCGGCGCTCGACGACGTGCAGGAAGCGTACGCAGACGCTGACGGTCGCCTGCGCACGGGCGGCGAGCAGGCACTGCGCCTGCATCGCCGCGGGGTCGTCCCCGCCGCGCTGGGCGCTGTAGGCCTCGGGGTGGACGCCGCCGAAGGTCCAGCGCTGCCGGTTCTTCGTGGCCGAACGCCTGTAGGGCCACAGGATGTAGCCCTCGTAGAGGACGGCCTCGACGATGCGCTCGACGTCGGTCATGGGCCGGCCTCGCCTGCGAGCAGGCGCTCGACGACGTCGTCCCAGGTCGCCAGCGCGTTGCGCGAGCGGTAGGCGGCCAGGCGCGTGAGGCTCTCGCTCCCGAGCCGCAGCCAGCCGCAGCCGGGGAAGTGGCGGTCCAGCGTCTCGCGCCACACGGCGACCGGCATGGCGTAGTCGGCCTCCTGGTTCCAGGAGATCTGACCGGCCTGCAGGCGACCGCCGGCGTCGGTGTAGAAGACGGTCCCGCTGAACAGCAGCTCGAGCGGCACCTCGCCGTCCCGCAGCGCGAGCAGGTACCGGGTCGCCACGACGTCGAAGTCGTAGGTGCACGGGACCGCGAGCTCGACGAGGGTGCTGCCGGTGAAGGCGGGAACGACCTTCGTGAGCTGCGCCCACGGCAGCGTCCGCAGCGTCGAGCCCCAGCGCTCCGGCTCGCCGAAGAGCTCGAACAGCTGGTCCTCCGCGGCCGGGTCGTAGCGGCGCCGGCGCGCCGCGATCTGCAATTGGGTCTGCAGCATCACCGAGCGGATCGGCCGATCACCCGCGCCGTCGATGCGCACCGTGAAGCACAGCGTCGGAGCGGCCGCGGGCGTCAGCGGCGCGACGCCCGCGACGTCGAAGGCGAGCTCCGGAGCACGGCCTGCGAGGGGCGGCGTCAGCTGCTGCATCGGGCGGCGCTCGCCTCAGGCCGGTGACAGGTTCGGCATCCGCGGGTCGATCGGCTCGCGGTCGCCCGCGTTCACACCCGTCGAGCGTGCGGCGCTCGACGTCCCGTCGGCCCGGTGACCCTTCTGCTTGGCGTAGTTGCCCTTCGCGTTGCCCTGGTTGATCCCGGGCGTGTGCGCCGAGCCGTCGAGCTTGGGCTTCTGGCTCATGTCAACTCCTCTCCGCCGCCGTCACGGCGGCGCTCGTGTGCACCCGGCAGCGGGCGTCCAGGTCCTCGTAGAACCGCTCGATCTCGCCCCAGACCTCGGCCCCGCCGGTGAAGCCGCGCCACCACGTCCGGATCAGTCCGACGAGGCGGTAGCACTCGTCGATGCCGACGAGGAAGTGCTCGCGGGCGCCGCGCGCGCGGTTGACGAGCAGTGCTTCGACGTCGGGTGCGAGCGTCGCGAGGACCGGGTTCGAGGCGCGCAGGTCCTCCCATGCGTCCAGCGGCAGCAGCGACTCGGTGGGTCCCGCGGGACTCGGGTAGTAGGCCATCGTGCGCGGGTCGGCCCCGGTCTCGAAGAAGAAGGCCATGTCGACCGGGATCCGCAGCTGCTCCCAGAGCTCGTCGCCGAGGACGAACCCCTCCAGGCGCAGGCGCCGGTCCGGGACGAGCCTCATGTGCCCGCCGCCCGCCGCGCCGCTGTCGAAGAGCAGCGAGCAGGC
>JADGPM010000101.1 GCA_017882425.1 Solirubrobacteraceae bacterium | reverse complement strand
GTCGCGATCAACAAGGACGCGAACGCTCCGATCTTCGAGTTCAGCGACCTCGGGATCGTCGGCGACCTGAACAAGATCCTCCCCAAGCTGACCGAGGCCGTGAAGGCCAAGAAGGCAGGCTGATCGCGGTGGCCGGATCGAGCGGCAACGGAAAGGTCGTGCCGGCGGCATACCCGCCGCCGGTCGACTCCCCGTCGGAGTTCATCAAGCAGGGACTCGACCCCGAGGACGAGATCATCGAGGTCGGCGTCGCGATCGTCGGCGGCGGCACGGCGGGCCTGGCCGCGGCCAACCGGCTGCTGCAGCTGCTCGCCGATGACGCCGAGACGCTCGAGCGCCTCGGCGAGGTCCCCGTCGCCGTGATCGAGAAGGCCAAGACGTGCGGGGGCCACAACCTCTCCGGCGCCGTGGTCCGCCCGGGCCCGCTCCAGGAGCTCTTCCCGGACATGACCCGCGAGGACTGGCGCAAGGAGGGCTTCGCGTTCGGCGAGGTCACCAAGGAGTCGGTCTACATGCTGCCCAGCGGCGGCACGAAGCTCCGCATCCCGACGCCGCCGCCGTTCAAGAACCACGGCAACGAGGTCATGTCGGTCTCCGCGCTGGCGCGCTTCCAGCAGCGCGTCGCCGAGGAGGCCGGGGCCTACATCCTCACCGAGACGTCCGCCACCCAGCTGATCGTCGAGGAGGGCCGCGTCGTCGGCGTGCGCTCCGGCGACAAGGGCCGCGGCAAGGACGGCGAGCCGCTGGGCAACTTCGAGCCCGGCACGGACATCAAGGCGCAGTTCGTCGTCCTCGCGGACGGCTGCTGGGGCAGCCTGACCGGCGCGGCGATCCGCGAGTTCGACCTCGGCGAGAACCGCGAGCCGCAGGTCTGGGAGCTCGGTGTCAAGGAGGTCTGGAAGGTCGCCAAGCCGCTCGACCGGATCATCCACACGATCGGCCCCTGGCCGCTGAAGCTCAGCGCGAAGTACGGGCAGATCGGCGGCACCTGGATCTACCCGATGAAGGACGAGAAGACGGGCGACGACCTCGTGTCGATCGGCTTCGTCATCGATCTCGAGTACGCCGACGCCACGACCTCGGCCCACGACCTGCTGCAGCTCTTCAAGACACACCCGCTGGTCAAGGGGATCCTCGAGGGCGGCGAGCGCGTCGGCTGGGGCGCCAAGGCGCTCCCGGGCGGCGGCTACTGGTCGGTGCCGAAGCTCACGATGCCCGGCGCGCTGCTGGTCGGCGACGCCGCGGGCCTCGTCGACACGGTCGCGCTCAAGGGCGTGCACCACTCGATCCTGTCGGGCAAGCTCGCCGGCGAGCACCTCTACTCGGCGCTCTCGCAGGGCCGCACCTCCGTCGACTCCTTCGAGGACGCCGTCGAGGAGTCGCAGATCGGCAAGGAGCTCTACGAGGTCCGCAACACGCGCCAGCCGTTCCAGAAGGGCTTCATCAAGGGCGGCCCGATCGTGAACCTCGCGATTGCGACGAAGGGCAAGCTGCCCGGCGGCCGCCTGGCGTGGCATCGCAACGACGAGCAGGCGATGTTCGTCGGCGATACGGCGGACAGGTACCCCAAGCCCGACGGCAAGTACACGTTCGACAAGCTCTCGAGCGTCTTCATCACGGGCAACCAGACCCGCGATGACGCCCCGAACCACATCCGCGTGCAGAAGAACGTCCCGCGCGAGGTCGCCGAGACGTGGAAGTGGATGTGCCCGGCCGGCGTCTACGAGATCCCCGACGACGCCCCCGAGCATGGGAACGTCGACGTCGTCGTGAACTACACGAACTGCGTGCAGTGCGGAGCGATCACCGCCAAGGGCGGGCGGCTCACGACGCCCGAGGGCGGCGACGGACCGCTCTACCAGCTGACCTGAGCCTCAGCCTGCACGATTGGACGTTCGGACCGGGGGGCGCAACCATTGCGCCCCCCGTGTGTTCCTGGGACAGCATGCGCCTTGCACTGATGCCCATCACCCTGATCGCCGCGGCGGCCGTCGCCGCGCCGGCCGCCGTGGCCGCGCCCACCGGCAGCGCGATGCCGGCGGACAGGGCGTCCGCCGCGAAGCTCGTCGCGCTCGGCGCCAAGGTCGAGGCCTGCTCGACGGTCGCCGACGCGCGCTACGCCGTCTTCAAGGGCACGATGCCGTCGATCGGCGCCGGCGGACGCATGGAGATGCGCTTCGCGCTCTACCAGAGCCCCAAGGGCACGCTCGCCTGGTCGCACGTCCAGAACGTCGACACCTTCGACGAGTGGGATCTCTCCGACACGGGCGTCTCGGGCTTCATCGTCAAGAAGCGCGTCGGCAACCTCGCACCCGCGACGGTCTATCGCACGGTCGTGAGCTACCGCTGGCGTGACGCGGCCGGGCGCATCACGCGCCGTGCCAAGCGCATCTCGGCGCCGTGCTCCCAGCCGGACACGCGTCCCGACCTCGTCGTCCGCGCATTCGGCGCCGGCGGCGGCAAGCGCGCCGACGGCCTGATGACCTACGGCGCCGTCGTGGCGAACAGGGGCAACGGCCCGTCGGCGGCCTTCAACGTCACCTTCACCGTCAACGGCGTCGTCGGCGCCCCGCAGCGCGTCGCCGCGCTCGCCGCCGGTCAGCGCGTGCCGATCACGTTCAAGGCGCCGGCGTGCACCGCCGGCAGCACCGTCCAGGTGGCGGCGGACAGCAGCGCCGAGATCGCCGAGGCCAACGAGGCCAACAACGTGCTCCAGCGCCCCTGCCCGGTGGGCAGCTAGAATGGTCGGGAGCCATGAAGACTGAGATCCATCCCAACTACGTCGAATCACACGTGCGCTGCACCTGCGGCAACGAGTTCACGACCCGTTCCACGGAGTCGGATATCCACGTGGAGATCTGCTCCAACTGCCACCCGTTCTACACGGGCAAGCAGAAGCTCGTCGACACGGGTGGCCGCGTCGACCGCTTCCGCCGCCGTGCCGCCAAGCGCGCGGCCGCTTCCGCTTCCTGAGCGACCCATCCCGTGGCCACCGCTGAGCGCCTTCCCGGGTCCGACAGCGGTGCTGTGGCATCCGTGAGCGCCGAGCCGGGCGAATGGGTCGCCACGCGCGACGCGCCCGTCGGCGGCCAGGCCGTCCTCGAGGGCGTGATGATGCGCGGCGCCGGGACGTGGGCCGTCGCCTGCCGCAAGCCCGCGGCCGACCAGCTCGACGCAGATGGCCACCGCGCCGACATGAACGATCCGCCGCGCGGCGAGATCGCCGTCGAGACGCACCAGGTCGAGTCCGTGCTCAAACGCCGCCGCTGGCTCCGCGTCCCGATCGTGCGCGGCGTCGTCGCGCTCGGCGAGTCGCTCGTGATCGGCTTCAAGGCGCTCGGGACGTCCGCCAACGCGCAGATGCCCGAGGAGGAGGAGCCGATCTCCGGCGTCCTGTGGACGGCGACGATCATCTTCGCGCTCGCGCTGTCGGTCGGCCTGTTCTTCATCGTCCCCGTCACGCTCACGAACCTCATCAAGGACCAGCTCGGCTCGGCGTTCCTGTTCTGGATCGTCGAGGGCGTCCTGCGGACCGGCATCTTCCTCGGCTACCTGATCCTGATCTCGCGCATGCGCGACCTGCGCCGCGTGTTCGAGTACCACGGCGCCGAGCACAAGACGATCTCCTGCTACGAGGCCGAGCTCGAGCTCACGCCCGAGAACGCGAAGAACTTCTCGCGGCTGCACCCGCGCTGCGGCACGAGCTTCCTGCTGATCGTGATGATCGTCGCGATCTTCGTCTTCTCCCCGCTCGGGCTGCTGCCCTGGTGGGCGCTGATCGTCACCCGCATCGTCGGCGTGCCCCTGATCGCCGGGATCTCCTTCGAGCTCATCAAGCTCGCCGGCAAGCACCGCCGCCGCCGCTGGGTCCAGATCCTCATGTGGCCCGGGCTCAAGCTCCAGCTGCTCACCACGCGCGAGCCCGACCTCACGCAGCTCGCCGTCGCGATCGCCGCCATGGAGGCGGTGCTCGCAAACGAGACACCCGGCGAGGACCTCGTCGGCGTCGAAATCGCCGCCTAGGGTGGGTCGCGGGTCTCGCGGCGCCTGAGGCCACCCCGAAGCAGGCCCGCCCGCCAGTGCATTCGCACAGCACCCCTCACGCGCGCGGCCTCAGGCATCCACGATCCTCCGCTCCAGCCGCGTGGCGGCGGGACGTTGTGATCGCTTGCAGTTGTGTCGGCGCGGCCGATGCAACTGCACACGATCCACCGGCCACTGCGCTGACCCGGGGACGACCTCCCGATACCCTCGACCTTCGATGATCGAGTCCCTGGTCGAACAGCTCGAGTCCCGCTTCGCGGAGGTCTCGCGGCAGATCACCGATCCCGTGGTGATCAATGATCGCAACCGCTATGCGGAGGCCGGACGCGAGTACCGCCGGCTCGAGCCCGCGGCGAAGCTCGCCGAGGAGTGGCGCCGTGCCGTCGACGACGCCGCCGGTGCACAGGAGATGCTCGACGAGGGCGATGACGACGCCGAGGTGCGCGACATGCTCGCCGCCTCACGCGAGCGCATCGAGGAGCTCGAGGAGGAGATCCGGCTCGCGATGGTCGAGTCGGACCCCAACGACGACAAGAACGTCATCGTCGAGATCCAGGGCGGCGCCGGCGGGGAGGAGGCGGGCCTGTGGGCCGGCGACCTCTACCGGATGCTCACCCGCTACGCCGAGCGCCGCGGCTTCACGCCCGAGGCGATGGAGGTCGGCGAGGGCAAGTACACGTTCGCGATCAAGGGCGACGGGGCCTACTCGATCTTCAAGTACGAGGGCGGGACGCACCGCGTGCAGCGCGTCCCCGTGACCGAGTCCCAGGGCCGGATCCACACGAGCACCGCGACGGTCGCCGTGCTGCCCGAGGCCGAGGACGTCGAGGTCGACGTCAACCCCGGCGACCTGCAGATCGACGTCTACCGCTCCTCCGGGCCGGGCGGGCAGTCGGTGAACACCACCGACTCGGCGGTGCGCATCACGCACAGGCCGAGCGGCGTCGTGGTCTCGATGCAGGACGAGAAGAGCCAGCTGCAGAACCGCGAGAAGGCGCTGCGCGTGCTCCGCGCGCGCCTCTACGAGCGCAAGCTCGCCGAACAGCAGGCCGAGCTCGCCGCGGACCGCCGCTCACAGGTCGGGACCGGCGACCGCGCCGAGAAGATCCGCACCTACAACTTCCCCGAGCGGCGCGTCACCGACCACCGCGTGAAGGTCACGGTGCACGATCTCGATGCCGTGCTGGAGGGCGCGCTCGACGAGTTCACCGCCGCCCTCGAGGCCGACGAGAAGCGTCGCCGGCTCGCCGCGCAGGCTGCCCAGAGCGCCTGATGGGCGTTCCCGTTCGCGACGCGCTCGACAGCGCCGTGATCGCGATCGCAGCGTCCGGCAGCACGAGCCCGCGCCTGGACGCCGAGCTGCTGCTCGCGAGCGCGCTCGGGGTGGACCGGGCGGCGCTGATCGTCGACCCCCGCCGTGAGGTCACGGGCCCGGCGGTGCGCACCTTCCAGGATCTCGTGCGCCGGCGCTCGGTGGGCCACGAGCCGGTCGCCTACCTGCTCGGGAGCAGGGGCTTCCGGTACATCGACCTCGCGGTCGATCCGCGCGTGCTCGTCCCGCGGCCCGAGACGGAGCTCCTGGTCGACGTCGCGCTCGCGCTCCCGCACGGCGCACGGGTCCTCGACGTCGGGACGGGCAGCGGCGCGATCGCCCTCGCCCTGAAGGCCGAGCGCCCCGACCTGGAGGTCACCGCGAGCGACGTGAGCGCCGCGGCGCTCGAGGTCGCACGCGCGAATGCGGCCCGCCTGGAGCTCGACGTCGCCCTCGTCGAGGCGGACCTGCTCGACGGCCTCGGCGCGGCCTGGGACGCGATCCTCTCCAACCCGCCCTACGTCGCCGAACGCGACCGCTCGACCCTCCCGCCCGACGTCGTGGGGCACGAACCCGGCGGTGCGCTGTTCGCCGGCGCTGACGGTCTCGACGTGCTGCGCCGCCTGATCCCGGCGGCCGCGCTGACGGCGGCGACGCTGCTGGCACTGGAGGTCGGCGCCGGCCAGGCGCTCGACGTGGCGGCGCTCGTCGGCGCGGCGGGCTTCACCCAGACCGAGGTGCTGCGCGACCTTGCGGGCATCGAGCGCGTGGTGGCGGGGCGCCGGTGAGCGAGCCGGTCGTCACGCTCGAACAGGCCGAGACCTTCTCGCGCTGCATGTCCGTCGGCGGCATCGCCGTCTTCCCCGCCGACACCGTCTACGGCCTGGCCTGCGAGCCGGCGAGCCGCGACGCGGTCGAGCGCCTCTACGCGCTCAAGCGCCGTGTCGCCGACAAGCCGACCGCCGTCATGTTCTTCTCGGTGGGCCTGGCGCTCAGCGCGCTGCCGGAGCTGGGCCCGCGCACCCACGCGGCGATCGCGGCGCTGCTGCCCGCCGCGCTCACGGTGCTGCTGCCCAACCCGGCGCAGCGCTTCCCGCTGGCATGCGGGCCGGACGCCGGGACCCTGGGCCTGCGAGTGCCCGCGCTGCCACCGTCGCTGGAGGCGCTCGCCGGCGTGCGCTGGCCGATCCTGCAGACCAGCGCGAACCGAGCCGGTGAGCCCGATGCGTGCCGCCTGGCCGACGTTCCCGCCGAGATCCGCGAGGGCGCGGACCTCGTGATCGACGGCGGCGAGCTGCCCGGCGTCGCATCGACCGTCCTCGATCTGCGCTCCTACGAGCTGGACGGCGCGTGGGCGATGCGCCGTCGCGGCGCGGTCACGGAGGAGGAGATCGCGGCCCGCCTCGGGTAGCGGCCCCACCCGATGCCGCCGGCGCTGCACCGATCCTGCGTCCCTGCCTGACGACGCCGCCGCCGCACCGTCTGCGGCCCGACATCGCGAGGGGACCCACTAGGCTCGCCGCCATGCAGACCGCCTTCGTCACCGGCGCCTCCGGCTTCATCGGAGGCGCCCTCACGCGCCGCCTGGTCGCCGACGGCTGGCGCGTCCGGGCACTCGCGCGCAGCGACGCCGCGGCGAGCACGGTGGCCGCGCGGGGCGCCGAGGCCGTGCGGGGGGACCTCGAGAACACGTCGGCGATCACCGCGGGCGCGCGCGGCTGTGAGGTCACCTTCCACTGCGCCGCGATGCTCGGGGAGTGGGGCACCCGCGAGGAGTTCGAGGCCGGGAACGTCGTCGGCACCGCCAACGTGCTCGAGGCCTCGCGACTGGCGGGCGTGCGGCGCGTCGTCCACGTGGGCACCGAGGCCGCGCTGTTCGATGGGGAGCCGCTCGTCGACGTCGACGAGACGGCACCGCTGCGCCCGGACTCGCCGGCGCTCTACTCCGCGACGAAGGCCCGCGCCGAGCAGGCCGTGCTCGCCGCCGCGGGCGCCGATCTCGAGACCGTCGTGGTCCGCCCGCGCCTGGTGTGGGGCAGCGGGGACACGACGATCCTGCCCGGGCTGACCGCCGCCGTGGAGTCCGGGCGCTTCGCGTGGATCGGCGGGGGGCGCCACCTCACCTCGACGACCCACGTCGACAACGTCGTCGAGGGGCTCGTGCTCGGTGCCGAGCGCGGCACGAGCGGCGAGGCCTACTTCGTCACCGACGGCGACCCGGTCGTCTTTCGCGATTTCGTCACCCGGCTGCTCGCCACCGCCGGCGTGACGCCCCCGAAGCGCAGCATCCCGGCGCCGCTCGCGCGCGCCGCCGCCGCCTCCGGCGAGGCGCTCTGGCACGTGCTGCCGCTCAAGGGCCGCCCGCCCGTCACGCGGCTCGCCGTGTGGCTGGCGTCGCTGGAGACGACGATCGACATCTCCAAGGCGCGCGAGCAGCTCGGCTACGCGCCGGTGATCACGATCGACGAGGGGATGCGGGAGCTGGAGGCGGCATGAGGATCGTGGTCGGCTCCGATCACGCCGGCTTCGCGCTCAAGGAGCACGTCAAGGCGACGCTCGCCGCCGCCGGCCACGACGTCGTCGACGTCGGCACGACCTCCCTCGAATCGGTCGACTACCCGCAGTTCGCCGCGCAGGGCGCGCGCGCCGTGGCCATGGGAGAGGCCGAGCGGGCGGTGCTGGCCTGCGGGTCGGGCAACGGCGTGGCGATCGCGGCCAACAAGGTCGCCGGGATCCGCGCCGTGAACGCCCACGACGTCGACGAGGCCGAGATGGCCCGCCGCCACAACGACGCCAACGTCATCACGCTGTCCGGCGCGCGGCTCGCGCCCGCGGCCGCGGACGCGATCGTCGCCCGCTTCCTCACCGCGCCGTTCGAGGGCGGCCGACACCGGCGGCGCGTGGACCAGATCGCCCGGATCGAGCCCTGATCGCCGACCGGCGACGGACCGGGCGGGGGGATACCATCGGAGGACGATGAACGAGCTGCCGCCCGACTTCTTCAACCGCCCGCTGGCCGACGTCGATCCAGCGATCGCCGAGGTGCTCGCAAAGGAGCTCGAGCGCCAGCAGCGGACGCTCGAGATGATCGCCTCGGAGAACTTCGTCCCCCGGGCGGTGCTCGAGTGCCAGGGCAGCGTGCTGACGAACAAGTACGCCGAGGGCTATCCCGGCAAGCGCTACTACGGCGGCTGCGAGTTCGTCGACATCGCCGAGGAGCTGGCGATCGCCCGTGCCAAGGAGCTCTTCGGGGCCGAGCACGCGAACGTCCAGCCCCACGCCGGCGCGCAGACGAACACCGCCGTCTACCAGGCGCTGCTCGAGCCCGGGGAGACGCTCATGGGCCTCTCGCTCGCGCACGGCGGGCACCTCACCCACGGGATGCGGCTGAACGTCTCCGGGAAGCTCTACAACATCGTCGCCTACGAGGTGAGCCCTGAGACCCACATGCTCGACATGGACGAGGTCGAGCGCCTCGCCAAGCAGCATCAGCCGAAGATGATCGTCGCGGGCTGGTCGGCCTACCCGCGGTTCCAGGACTTCGCGCGCTTCCGCGACATCGCCGACGAGGTCGGCGCCTACCTGCTCGTCGACATGGCGCATTTCGCGGGCCTCGTCGCCGCAGGGCTGCACCCCAGCCCGGTGCCGCACGCGGACGTCGTGACGACGACGATCCACAAGACGCTCGGCGGCGCGCGCGGCGGGATGATCCTCTGCCGCGAGGAGTACGCCAAGAAGATCAACTCCGCGGTGTTCCCCGGGCAGCAGGGCGGCCCGCTGATGCACGTGATCGCGGGCAAGGCCGTCGCGCTGGGGATCGCGCAGACCGAGCCCTTCCGCGAGCGTCAGCGTCGCACGGTCGCCGGCGCGCAGGCCGTGTCGGACGCGCTCCTGCAGGCCGGCCACGGCGTCAGCGTCGTGACGGGCGGCACGGACGTGCACCTCGTGCTGGTCGACCTGCGCGACGCCGACCTGGACGGCCAGCAGGCGGAGGACCGCCTGCACGAGATCGGCATCACCGTCAATCGCAACGCGGTGCCGTTCGATCCGCGCCCGCCGATGGTGACGAGCGGCCTGCGCGTCGGGACGAGCGCGCTCGCCACGCGCGGTCTGCAGGCCGAGGACTTCGCGCAGATCGGGCAGATCATCGCGACCGCGCTGACCCCCGACTACGAGGCGCAGAAGGCCGAGCTCGCCGAGCGCGCCGCCCAGATCGCCGATCGCCATCCGCTCTACGAGCACCTCGGCACGCCGGCGGCCGTGTAGGACCCTTTCCGGCCCGGACGCGGATCCGGCCGGAGCGCAACTAGCCTTCGGGGCGGATGACCCATCGCGACGCGATCCTGGGCTTCGTGGTCGCCTTCGCGGTCGCGGTCCTGCTGACGCCGCCGACGGCGCGCTTCGCGACACGCGTCGGTGCGGTCGACCGCCCGCGCGACCGGGGCCTCTCGACCGGTGACACGCCGCTGCTGGGCGGCCTGGCGATCCTCGCGGCGGTGCTCGTCGCGAGCCTCTTCTTCCTCAATCTCGCCGGTCCCATCGGCGAGCGGATGCGGGGCATCCTCGCCGGCGCCGCGCTGATCACGCTGATCGGCGCGCTCGACGACCGCTTCGACCTGCCCCCGCTGGTGAAGTTCGTCGGGCAGATCGCCGCCGCGTCGATCCCGGTCGCCGCCGGCGTCACGGCCGGCCACATCACGCTGCCGTTCGTGGGGCCGATCGACCTCGGCCACGCGGGCGGCCCGCTGACCGTGCTCGGGCTCGTGTTCGTGATGAACGTCGTGAACTTCTCCGACGGCATCGACGGGCTCGCGGCCGGGGTCTGCGCGATCAGCGCCGTCGCGTTCGCGATCATCGCCTTCGACCTCCAACGCGGGACGGCGGCCACGCTCGCGGCGATCACGGCGGGCGCCGCCGCCGGGTTCCTGATCTACAACTTCCATCCGGCGAGCATCTTCATGGGGGACTGCGGGTCGAACCTGCTCGGCCTGCTGCTCGGCTGCATCGCCGTCGAGGGCGCCGTCAAGACGCAGGCCGTCCTGGCGCTCGTCTTCCCGCTGATCGTGCTCGCCGTCCCGTTCCTGGACACGACGTTCGTCGTCCTCAAGCGGCTCAAGTCGCGTCGCCCGGTGTACGTCGCCGACCAGAGTCACTTCCATCACCGGCTGAGCCGGATCGGCTTCAGCCAGCGCCGCACCGTGCTCTACCTCTACGCCTGGACCGTGCTGGTCGCGGGCTACGCGGTGTCGCTGCGCTTCATCCCCTACTCGGACAACGGGGGTGACCTCAACACCGGCTGGCTCGTGATCGTGGTCCTGATGGGCCTCGTCGTCCTGGGGGCGAGCGTGTACCTCGTCTACGTGCTCGAGATCCTGAAGTTCAAGCGCCTGCGCGAGGGGCGCCTGCGTCGTCAGCGCCCCGACGTCAGCGAGGCGGAGATCGAGTCCGACGTCACCGAGAAGCTCGAGACCGGCCAGTTCGACGCCGTCCGCCCGGAGGACATCGAGAGCGCCCTGTAGGACGGTCGCCGCTCAGGCGTAGATCGTCCGGATCCAGATCTCGGTGAGCGCCTCGACCGCCGCGTCGCGGCGGATCCGCTCGCTCTGGACCAGCTGCTGGTAGTACGTGCGCTCGACCATCCAGGTCAGCGCGAACGCCGTGGCCCCGGGGTCCGGGCACGTCGAGCGCCCGCCGGCGCGCTCGAGCTCGATGCGCCGCTCGGTCGCCTCGACGAACTGGCCGATGAGGCCGCGCCAGAACTGGGCGACCTCCTCGTCGTAGGTCGAGACCTCGACGACGGCCCGCAGCAGCACGGCGTGCTCGTCGTAGAGCCCGGCGATGTTCGTCAGCGCCACCCGCAGCTGTGCCGTCGGGTCGCCGTCGCCCGACCACCAGATGTCCGCCTGTTCGAGCAGCAGCTCGGTGACGTCCTCGGTGAGGCGCATCAGGAGCTCGCGCTTGTCGGCGAAGTAGAAGTAGAACGCGGTGCGTGAGATGCCCGCGCGCGTCGCGATGCGCTCGATGCCGAGGTCCGCGTACGACGCGCCCTCGGAGAGCAGCTCCTCGGTCGCCTCGAGCACCGCTGCCTGGACCGCCGCGCGCTTGGCGGTCGTCGTCCCGGAGCGACGCTGCGCTGAAGCCATGGGCCGAGGCTACCACCGGCGGTGGAGGCGCTTGACGCTCTGTCACGGGGCGACCTACGATCGAGTGCATGCTCCCGACCGGCCGGCTGATGGACCCGCAGCAGCTCTACGAGCTGTGGGAGCGACAGAACTGGGTCTCCGCGACGATCGACTTCAGCCGGGACCGGCGCGACTGGGCGGCGATGTCCGGCGAGCTGAAGGCCCAGCTCGCCTGGAACCTGTCGGGGTTCTTCATCGGGGAGGAGCGCGTCACGACCCAGTTCGGCGGCCTCGTCGGCGCCTATGAGGATCAGAGCGAAGAGGCCTTCCTCTGCACCCAGCAGGTCGACGAGGCGCGCCACGCCCAGCACTTCAACCGCTTCTTCGAGCAGGTGATCGGCCTCGACGGGAGCTTCCAGGAGCGCCTGGACTGGGCCCGCCGGCATCTCAGCGCACCCTTCGAGGTCCTCTTCGACCGCGAGCTCGTGAGCGCGAACCGCAGGCTGCTCGACGACCCGCGGGACCTCGAGGCGAAGGTCGAGTACGTGACGACCTACATGATGATCATCGAGGGGATGCTCGCCCTGACCGGCCAGCACTTCATCACCGAGTACCTCGAGCGCGAGCGCCTGCTGCCGGGCTTCCTGGAGGGCTTTCGCCGCATCTCCCAGGACGAGCACCGCCACGTCGCCTACGGGACGTGGTTCCTGCAGCAGAAGTGCCGTGATGCGCACATCCGCGAGGTCGTGCGCCGCAAGCTGCTCGAGCTGCTGCCGGTCGCCTCGGACGTGCTCGTCCCGCGCGGCGCGGACCCGCAGGCCCCGGCGATCCTGGGCCACACGAACGCGCAGACCAGCGACTTCGCGTTCACCGCGCTGCACCGCCGGCTGAAGGTCGTCGGCATCGACCTCGGAGCCGCCGCGCCGGCGTGACGGGCCTTGAGGACGGCGGCGAGCGCTGATACGGTGCGCGGAGTCCTCGCTCACCTGAGCGCGGGAGGCAGACGCATGAGCTTCGCGAAGAACCACACCCGCACGATCGCCGCCGGCCGTTCCGGTTCGGCGCCCGTGCGCCATCGCAAGCTCGCGTCCTAGGCATCCTCAGCGCCGGGTCGCGGGCTTCACCGCCCGAGACCCCGAGCGCGTCGCAGCGTCACATCGCGGCATCTCCTCGTCCCAGGGCGGTGGTCCTCACACCACCAACCGACCTCAGGAGGTCACCGTCAGATGCATTCCCTGATCCACCACCATCTCGCCAACGCGACCGCTGAACAGCGTGCGCGTCCGGGCGAGCGACGCGTAGCGCGCGAGCAGCCCCCGCCGGGACGCCTGCGAGTGCGGACGGCGGCGGCGCTCATGGCGCTGGCCGGCCGTCTGGACCGCGAGCAGGCCCGCCGGGCGCTCGCCTAGAGCCATTCAGCCACGTGTGCGTCGGCTGAAGGCGCTACCTTCGTGGGGCCTCGCCGTGTCTCCAGCACGGCGGGCCCCCCCGGTAGTCCGCCCTTTCCGACTCCCCCAGTGCTTCCTCCACGTCACGGCGGCCTCGTGCCGTCCACCGCCCTTCGTGCGCTCGTGATCGCCGCAGCGCTGCTTGCGCTGCTCGTGACCGCGCCCCTCGCCGGCGCCCAGCAGTCCGCACCGTCGCCGGCTGCGAAGACGCCCGCCAGGAAGAAGGCCGTCAAGAAGCCGGCCGTGCGCCGCAAGAAGGCCTCGAAGCCCGCCGTCCCGGCGGCGCCCGCGACGGTCGGGATCGCCGAGCAGCAGCCGTCGGTCTTCGCCGACCCGCTGTTCACGGCGACGAAGATCCACGACGCGCGGCTGCTCGTCGGCTGGAACGGCATCTTCAGCTCCTGGCAGCGCGACCAGATCGACGCATGGCTCAGCGCGGCACGCGCCGCCGGCGTGGATCCGCTGGTCACCTTCGGGCGCTCGCGCACCGACTTCCACCAGCTGCCGACGCAGGCGCAGTTCGCGGCGGCCTTCCAGGCCTTCCGCCAGCGCTACCCGTGGGTGCACCTCTACGCGACCTGGAACGAGGCCAACCTCTCCGGTGAGGCCGTCTACAAGCGTCCCGACCTCGTCGCGCGCTTCTGGCGCGGGATGCAGGCGAGCTGCCCGGGCTGCACGATCCTCGCGGCCGAGCTTGTCGACCTCCCGAACATCCAGGCCTGGACGAGCGCCTTCCGCATCGCGGCCCACAGGGAGCCTGCGGTCTGGGGTCTGCACAACTATCTCGACGCGAACCTCTTCACGACCTCCGGCACGCGCTCGATGCTCGGGGCGGTGCCCGGCGACATCTGGCTGACGGAGACCGGCGGCATCGTCTCGCGCCACAACAACAGCAAGGTCCAGTTCCCCGAGGGGCAGGCCCATGCCGCGGCGGCGACCCGGTTCGTCCTCGACAGGCTGACCGCGCTGAGCCCCCGCATCAAGCGGGTCTACCTCTACGACTGGCAGGCCCAGCCCGGCGTCGCCACCTGGGATTCGGGCCTCATGAACGCGGACGGTACGGCGCGCCCGGCGTACCTCGTCCTGAAGACCCGGGTCGAGCGCCTGCAGGCGCTTGCGGCCCGGCGCCGCGCGGCCGTCCGCGCCCGCTGACCGGTGGGCGCCGAGGCGCAGCGCATCCAGGATGCGCTGCGCGCGATGGCCCAGGAGGGCCGCGAGCTCGTCGCGGTCCCGCCGTTCACCGCGACGATCGATCCCGCGGACACGATGAGGTTCCTGAACTACGCCGTGCCCGACCGGGGCGCGGCGGCCTGGCCGCGGGAGGCGATCGAGAGGCTCTGCGAGGTCTACCGCACGCGCGGGCGCGCGCCGCGGCTGGAGTTCGTCGAGGACTGCTGGCCCGGCCTCGAGCAGGCGCTGCTCGCCCGCGGCTTCGAGGTCGAGCTGCGCCCGCTCGGCATGGCCTGCACGGCGGCGGAGCTCCTCGATCCGCCGTTCCCGGGCGGGGTCACCGTCGAGGCGGTCGGCCGCTCGGCGCCCGAGGCGAGCATCGTCGCCCTGCTCGAGACCCGTGGCGCCGCATTCGCCGGGCCGGCGGCGCCGGAGCCGCCGGGCAGCGCGCAGATCGCCCGGTTCCGCCGCTGCGGGCCGGGCAGCGTGCTGGCGCGCGACGCCGGCGGGGAGCCGGTCGGCGCGGCGTCGTGGCAGCGCGCGCAGCTCGGCGTCACGGAGATCGTCGCCGTCGGGGTGCCCGAGGCCCACCGCCGCCGCGGCATCGCCGCCGCGCTGACGGCGGCGGCTGCGCGCCGGGCCTTCGCCCAAGGGGCCGAGCTGGCGTTCCTCACCCCCGGCGACGACGCCGCCGGGCGCGTCTACGCGCGCGCCGGGTTCCGGCCCAGCGTGCGCTGCCTGCACCTCTCCGCTCGCTGAGCGGCGGCTCTCCCGCGATCAGCGGCACCGCGCCCCGTCCGCGGAATTTGACACAGCGTCCAGTTCAGCCGATAGGTTTCCATGGGCATGGTTGGGGTCACGGGGGGACCAGCGATCTGGCGTGAGAGCCGGACGGCGGGGGAGGCTGCAAGCCTGCTCACGAGTTCGCTGTGGCGCGGCCAGGGTGTGCCGCGCAGCGATGGGCAGCCTGTGCTGCTGATCCCGGGCTTCATGGCCGGCGACAACAGCCTCGCCCTCATGACCCAGTGGCTGCGGCGCATGGGCTACCGCGCGCACAGCTCCGGGATCACCTCGAACGTCGAGTGCTCCGAGAAGTCGGTGCAGCGTCTCGAGGAGCGCGTGCACCAGCTCAGCGAGCGCTACGAGCGCGAGGTCGCGATCGTCGGCCACAGCCGCGGCGGGATGTTCGGGCGCGTGATCGGCGTACGCAACCCCGATCGCGTCAACCACGTCATCACGCTCGGCTCGCCGCTCGTCGCGACGATGGATGACTTCCACGCCGTGCTGCGCCTGCAGATCCGCACGCTGCAGCGCGTCCAGCGCCTGCGCGGGGGCCGGCTCATCGGGTCCGCCTGCGAGGACAGCTGGGAGGCCTACAGGTTCGGACTGGACCCGGTCGGGTGCTGCACGGACTTCTGGACCGACCTCGACGACGACGTCCCGGCGTCGGTCGCGCTCACCTCGATCTACTCGCGCAGCGACGGCGTCCTGCACTGGCGCGCGTGCATCGACCCGCAGGCCCGCCACATCGAGGTCGACAGCTCGCACTGCGGCATGGCCGTGAACCAGAAGGTCTACCGGACCCTCGGGCAGCTGCTGCCCGCCCAGGCCACCGCGCCCGCGCGCGCGCCGCGCCGCCCGGCCCGTGTGGTAGCGGCCGTCTCGGCCTGAGCGCGGCCGCCCCGGGCGACCGCCCTCGCTCGTGGCACCCGTCACGATGTGTCACAAGGCTGTCACAAAGTCCGCCGATGCGATAGGGTGACCGAGCCGTCGGCGAAAGCCTCAACTGGAGGCCTTCGCTCCCTGTGACCCGCGTCCCCGCGCGGGTCGCGCCGTTCCCGGCTCCTGCCGCGCACGACGCACCATGTCCCATGCAACGACTTCCCGACCCCCCGCCGACGCCCGATCGCGATGAGCGAGCCATCGAAGCCCACGATGCGCGCCGCGGCCGCCGGCAGCCTGCTGCTCGCGACGATCGTGTTGTGCGGGGCGATCGGCTTCGGGATCGGCGCGCTCGTCGGCGCGCCTGTCGCGCTGGGGCTGCTCGGCTTGTTCGTCGGGCCTGTCGCCGGCGTCCTGCTTGTCCACTCGCGCTTCCGGGACCTGTGAGCCCGCGATGAAGCCGCTGCGCCATCTCGACCTCGTCGTCCTCGCGCTCGCCCTGCCCGTGTTCGTTCTCGCCGGGTGGCCGCTGCTGGGGTACGTCGGCGGCGCGGCGGCCTGGCTCATGCAGCGCGGGATCCAGATCTACACGAACCGCAAGGCGCGCTCCTCGGACGACCCGAAGCACGTCGCCGGATGGGTCACCGGATCGATGATCGGACGCGGATGGCTCGTAGCCCTTACGATCTTCGCCGTGGGCATGGTGGAGAACGACGCCGGCCTCGCCGCCGCCGTCCTGTTCCTCGTGATCTTCTCCGTCTCCTTCACCGTGTCCATGATCCTTCGTCCCTTCGACCAGCCTCGTGCGGAGCAGCCCTCCTGATGCGCGCCCGTCTGCTCGCCCTCGCCACGCCGTTCGTGCTCGCGCTCGCCGCCCCCGCCGGGGCGTTCGCGCTGAACATCAACGAGAACTACAAGCCGCAGAACGAGTTCAAGCTCGAGCCGTGGATCTCGATCGACATCGGCGGCCTCGACCTCTCGATCAACAAGGCCGTCTTCTACGTGATCGTCGCGTCGATCCTGACCTGCGTCGTCATGATCTGGGTCGGACGCCGGATGACGTCGATCGGCCGGCCGGGCTACTTCCAGGTGATCGTGGAGGGCTACTACGGCCTCGTGCAGGGGATCACGAAGGGCAACCTCGACGGGAAGATGCTGCGTCGCTGGTTCCCGTTCCTCGCCGCGATCTTCCTGTTCATCTGGTTCTCGAACATGCTCGGCTACCTGCCGCTGCCGACGAACACCGAGCACAAGGTCGACATCTTCGGCCTGCAGATCCCGTCGTTCGCGCTCTACGCGGCGACGGCGAACCTCTCGGTCCCGCTGATCCTGACCTTCTGCGTCGTCCTCAGCTACCACTACGAGGGCATCCGGGCCAAGGGGCTCGTCAGGTACCTGAAGGGCTGGGTGCCCGCCGGCGTCGAGGGCCCCGCCGTCTTTCCGATCTTCCTCATCGAGGTGATCTCGCACTTCGTGCGCATCGTCTCGCTCTCCGTACGACTCTTCGCCAACATCCTGGCGGGCCACCTGCTGATCCTGTTCATGGGCGGCGGGCTCGTCGTCCTGCTGAACCTCGGCATCTTCGGCTCGGCCGTCCTGGGGCTCATCACCGGGACGATGGCGGTCGCCTTCTTCATCTTCGAAGTCGGCCTCGTCGCGACCCTCCAGGCGTTCATCTTCACCACCCTCGCAGCGATCTACCTCGGCGGCGCGGTCGCCGAAGAACACTAAGGAGCACCGGAACCGTGGACCTCCACATCATCAGCCACATCGCCCAGGCGGGCGTTGATTCGCAGGTCGCCCAGGAGTACGGGCGCAAGGCCGGCAAGGCCATCGCGCTCGGCATCGGCGCCGGTCTCGGCACGATCGGCCCGGGCATCGGCGTCGGCTACATCTTCGGCAAGGTCATCGAGTCCGTGACCCGCCAGCCCGAGATGAAGGATGAGATCACCTCGATCCAGTGGCTCGGCTTCGCGCTGACCGAGGCGATCGTGTTCTACGCCTTCATCTTCGGCCTCATCGCCTTCTTCCTCGGGTAGAGCGGGGAGACCGACGATGCTCGCCATCGCAACCCCGATCGCCGCCGCGGCGAAGGAGCAGAGCAGCAACTTCCTCGTCAGCCCGAACGTCGGGCTGATGATCTGGACGCTGATCGCCTTCTTCGTCACGCTGTTCGTGCTGAACAAGTTCGCGTTCCCCCGCATCCGCGAGGCGCTCGAGAAGCGCGCCTCGATGATCGAGGACTCGATCACCAGCGCGGAGTCGATGAAGGCCGAGTCCGAGGCGCTGCTCGCCGAGTACCGCGAGCGCCTCAAGGAGGCGCGCACCCAGGCCGACGACATCGTGCTGCGCGCACGCAAGAACGCCGAGGCCTTCGAGTCCGACTCGAAGGATCAGGCGCGCGCCCAGCGCGAGGAGCTGCTCGAGCAGACGCGCAAGGACGTCGAGGCGGAGACCCGCCGCGCGATCGAGCAGATCCGCTCGGAGGTCGCCGACCTGACGATCCTGGCCACCGAGAAGGTCACCGGCCGCGTCCTCACGGGCGACGACCAGCGGCGCCTCGTCGACGAGGCGCTCGCCGACCTGGACTTCTCCTCGCTGAGCGGGGACC
>JADGPM010000100.1 GCA_017882425.1 Solirubrobacteraceae bacterium | reverse complement strand
TGCGCGCGAGGCGGTTGCGGGGAAGCATGCCGCGGACCGCGATCCGAATGACCTCTTCGGGCCGGCGGTCGAGCATCTCCTGGAGCGTGCGCTCCTTGAGGCCGCCCGGGTAGCCCGAGTGGCGGCGATAGAGCTTCTCCTGGCGCTTGTTGCCGGAGACCGAGATCTTCTCCGCGTTGATCACCACGACGAAGTCGCCGGTGTCCACGTGCGGGGTGTATTCCGGCTTGCGCTTGCCGCGCAGCGTCTCGGCGATCTGGGTGGCGAGGCGGCCGAGCGTCTGCCCGTTCGCGTCGACGAGCACCCAGTTGCGCTCGCGGGTTTCAGAGTTGGCGACGTACGTCTTCATGGCGTGAGTGATCGCATCGCGCGCAGGGAGAGGCGCGACGCGAGCGCACATGGTAGCGGGATGCCGCCGACCGGCGCCCGCCCCCGTCCCGCCGGCGACTCAGGCCGCCTCGTCGGGCCACCAGCCGGGCATCTGCTCGGCGTCCTGCGCGCCGGAGCCCGGCGTGCCGAACGCGATCAGCTCGAGGCCGTCGGACCCCGCCTCGAAGGCCCGCGGGACACCGGGCGCGACACGGATCGCATCATGGGCGCGGATGTCCTGGACGTCGTCACCGAGCGCCATCCGCCCACCGCCGGAGAGGATCACGTAGACCTCCTCCTCCTGCCCGTGCCGGTGACCGAACGGCTGTCGTTCACCTGGCGCGACGGTCTGATGGCTCAGCGCCACGCGCTCACCGCCGAGCGCATCCCGCGCCCCGCGGAAGCTCATGGTCGTCACCCCGAACTTCGGAGCCATGTCCTCGAGCTCCAGCAGGTTCACCTTCGAGAAGTCGCCCATGCCCGAGTCCTACCCACCGGAACGGCCCACGAGACCAGCGCCGCGAGACCCGCGAGCAGCCCGGACCAGGGAGCTCACTCCCACTCGATCGTTCCGGGCGGCTTGGAGGTGATGTCGAGCACGACCCGGTTCACATCCCGCAGCTCGTTGATCATGCGCGACGCGATCTGCTCGAGCAGGTCATACGGCAGCCGCGCCCAGTCCGCGGTCATCGCATCATCCGACGTGACGGCGCGGATCACGACGACATAGCCATAGGTGCGCTCGTCGCCCTGCACGCCGACCGTGCGCACATCGGGCAGCACGCAGAACGACTGCCAGAGCTCCCGATAGAGGCCGGCGCCGCGGATCTCGTCCTGCAGGACGGCGTCGGCGTCGCGCAGCAGGTCGAGGCGCTCCTTCGTCGCCTCGCCGCCGACGATGCGGATCGCGAGGCCGGGGCCCGGGAACGGCTGGCGCCAGACGAGCCGCTCGGGGAGGCCGAGCTCGGCGCCGACGGCGCGTACCTCGTCCTTGAAGAGCGAGCGCAGCGGCTCGACGAGCTCGAACTGCAGGTCATCCGGCAGACCGCCGACGTTGTGGTGGGACTTGATCGTCGAGGCGCCCGTCCCGCCGCCGGATTCGATCACGTCGGAGTACAGCGTGCCCTGCACGAGGAAGCGCGCGTCCTGCAGCCTGGCGGCCTCCTCCTCGAACACGCGGATGAACTCGGCGCCGATGATCTTGCGCTTGCGCTCGGGGTCGCTGACGCCGGCGAGCTTGTCGAGGAACCGCGCCTCGGCGTCGACGGCGACGAGTGGGACCTTGAAGTGGTCGCGGAACGTGGCGACGACCTGCTCGCCCTCGTTCTTGCGCATCATGCCGTGATCGACGAACACGCAGGTGAGCTGGTCGCCGACCGCACGGTGGACGAGCAGCGCCGCGACCGAGGAGTCCACGCCGCCCGAGAGGCCGCAGATGACCTTCGCGTCTCCGACCTGGGCGCGGATCTTGGCGATCTGCTCCTCGACGATCGACGCGGCCGACCAGGCCATGTCGCAGCCGCACACGTCGCGCAGGAAGTGGGTGAGGATGTCCTGCCCGAACGGCGTATGGACGACCTCGGGGTGGAACTGGATGCCGAAGACGCCACGCTCGACGGACTCGAACGCGGCGACGGGCGACTGCGTGGACGAGGCGAGGGCGGTGAAGCCGGGCGGGGCCTCATAGACGGTGTCGCGGTGCGACATCCAGCACGGCTGCCGGTCGGGCAGGCCGGCGAAGAGCGCACCGGGCTCTTGGACGGTGAGCTCCGAGCGGCCGTACTCCCCGACCTCGGCGCCCTCCACCCGGCCGCCGAGCTCGCGGGCGACGAGCTGCATGCCGTAACAGATGCCGAGCACGGGGATCCCGAGCTCGAGCAGCTCGCGCTCGAGCGCCGGCGCCCCGTCCGCGTAGACGGATGCGGGACCGCCGGAGAGGATCAGCCCCTTCGGCTTGCGCCTTGCGACCTCCGCCGCCCCGACGTGATGCGGGAGCAGCTCGGAGAAGACCCCGCACTCGCGCACGCGGCGCGCGATCAGCTGGGAGTACTGCCCGCCGTAGTCGAGGACGACGACCTCATCGACCGCGCGCGGGATGTCGATCGGCGCGCCCTCGTCGGCGAACTCGGTTGCCGCGACGTCAGCGGTGACCAGGTGGTGGTCGGTCACGCCGGCGTCGTGCTCAGTGCGCCGGACTTGTCCGCCGGCGCGCCGTTGCTCCCTGGTG